>NZ_JBEPDB010000008.1:0-153567 GCF_040300025.1 Dactylosporangium sp. NPDC000555
CCCGCACACGCGGACTGGCCCGCATCGCCGCCGACTTCAACCTCCTCGCCGCCGCCACCAACCTGGCACGGCTAGCCATCCTCGGCCTCACCCACACCACCAGCCACGGCTGGACCACCCACCCCGCCTGAAACGCCACCACCCCGACACCCACCCCTCAACAACGGCTCCCACCACCCAAACCCCTTACCCACCAACACATCCACACTCCAAACCGCTCGCCACACACCACCAACCCACCGCGGCCAAACGACAACGGTGGCCGATCGGACCCGCCGATCAGACCACCGTTTAACACCAGCCACCTAGCCTGGCTCTTGCTTCGCTCGAGCATCGGTGGGGGGGGTTCCCACCCCACACCCCCCATGCCCGCTTCGCGGGCACTGCATTGCTTCGCTCGCCCTGCCGGGGGCTTCGCCCCTGCGACCCCATCGGCGCGCGCTTCGCGCGGGCGCCGGTGGGTGAGTGAGGTGGGTGGGTGTGGGTGTGGGTCAGTTTGTTTCGCCGGCGCGGAGGCGGTCCAGCCAGGTCGCGGCGTCGGCGAAGTCCTCGTCGGACAGTCCTGGGGCGGGGCGGGGCGGGGCGTCGCCGTTGGCGGCGCGCGGGTACGAGCCCAGGAACCGCACGTCCGCGCAGATCCGGCGCAGGCCCTGCAATGCCTCGCCCATCTGCCGGTCGGCGACGTGGCCGCCGCAGTCCAGGAAGAAGACGTATCGGCCCAGGCGCTCGCCGGTCGGGCGGGACTCGATCCGGGTCATGTTGACGCCCCGGACGGACAGCTCGGTGAGCACGGACAGCAGCGCCCCGACCCGGTCGTGGGCGATGTAGACGGCGAGCGTGGTGAGGTCGTCGCCGGTCGGCGGAGGCGGCGGGCCGGGGCGCGACACCAGCGCGAAGCGTGTCATCGCGTTCGGGTTGTCGGCGATGTCCTTCGCCAGGACGCTGAGGCGGTAGCGTGCGGCGCTGATCTCCGCGCACACGGCCGCGTCGAACTCGCCCTCCGCGGCGCCGATCGCGGCCGTCGCGTTCGACAGCACGTCGATCACCGCCGCGCCCGGCGCGTGCGTGCGCAACCACCTGCGGCACTGCGCTCCGGCCTGCGGGTGCGCGGCGACGGACCGTACCGAATCCAATGGCCTGTCCTCGCGGGCGGCGAGCACGAACTGCACCGGGAGGACCACCTCGCGGGTGATCACCAGCGGATCGCCGCTCGCCAGCTCGTCGAGGGTCACGCCGACCTGGCCGCCGATCGAGTTCTCCAGCGGGACCAGCGCGGCGTCGGCCTCGCCGCCGCGCAGCGCGTCGAGAGCCTCCGGCACGCTGCGTGCTGGAGTCAACACCCCGTGCTCGGTGGCCGGGATCGTCTTGAGTGCCTGTTCGGAGAAGGTTCCCTCCGGACCCAGGTACACGAATCGCATCGGCGGCACACCAGGCATGCCACCCAGCGTAGTCAGCAGTCGACGGTGGCCAGCAGGGCGGGGGGTGCCGTCGCGCGCACCTCGGCGGTGCACGGATCGCTGCCCATCGTGACGACCGTGAGCGCGGCCGGGTCGCCCTTCGTGATGACCCGCAGAGGCTCGCTGCCGGTCACGGTGAGCACGGTGTACTGCCAGGTGCCCGAGCACACCGGCGCCTTCCACACGGCCACGCCGTTGCCGGCCGGCAGGTTGGCGCGGTTGCGCCGGACCACGGCGACGACCTGTTCGCCGCTGGGCCGGCCGTTGCAGTAGGTGACATACGCCTCGGAGAAGCCGCTGGGACTCGGGGAGCCGCTACGGCTCGGCGACGCGCGCGGGCGGATGGGCTCCGGCGATGCGAAGGTCCCGGGGGGCGCCAGCGGATCCTGGCTGATGACGCTCGGGGCCGGGCGGGGCTGGGCGACCTCGGTCGGGTGCCGGCAGGCAGTCAACAGGCATCCAAGACTGACGATCGCAAGCGCGGTGGCCGCGGTTCGCATCCGCCCATCGTATGAGCGCCGGATGGCGGCGGGAAGTCAGGTGGTGACCCGGTGGCCGGCCGCACCCAACGCCGCCAGGGCCTCGTTGAGCCGCACCGCCGGGACCAGCAGATAGTCGGTGTCATACGTCGAGAACGCGAAGATGTTCACCCGCGCGTCGGCCAGTGGCGAGACGATGGACGCGAGGATGCCCGTCAATGCGAGCTGGACCGGACCGGCGACCCGCAGGCAGCGCCACGGGGTCTCGACGGCGGCGCCCTCGGGGGCGAACTCGGCCGGGCAGAGGATCGAGACCTCCTCCGGCGTCCAGGTCACCGAGAAGACCTCCATGCGCGACGCGTCGGCCTCGGCGAACCCGGCGGGCATCGGCGATCCGGCAGGTAGCCGACAGATCGCGTAGTCGCCCGGCAGGAGCGAGAGGTCAAGCATGACAACGAGCGTACGGCCCCAACGCACACCGTGGCGGCGTGCGTGACGACAGTAACTCCGCATTGACGGACTTAGCGCCTCGTTCATGACTGAGGCGGGGCTGCGCGGGCCTACTGAATCGCGGAGAAGAACGTCAACGAGCCCACTACCTTGCTTCCGTCGGTCAGTGGCGCCGCGATGGCGTCGAATGTGCACGGTCCGGTGGCGCAGCGGATCCGGACCAGGCCACGGGCGAGCCGGCCGGAGGAAAGGGCCAGCAGCGGGGGCATCCGCGCGACCTCGGTCTTCTCCAGCGGCTTGCCGTCGCCGAAGTCGAGCACCTGCATCACCCCGTCGCCGTCGAGCAGCGGCCGGTTGACCGGCGACGCGGCGAGGCCGAGCATCTCCTCGAACGACGCCGACATCGCCACGACGACGACGTCAGAGTCGACCACCAGACAGGGCTCGGCGGCGCCGTCGACCGTCGCACCCCAGCGGTCCAGCGCCGACTCGGCCGGATCGAGCGAGCGAGCCTGCGCGCGGGGCTGGTGCGGGTCGGAGATGGAGAACTCGACGTGCTGCGGCACAGCGCCTCCTCAGGCACCGGTCGTGCGAATGCGAACACTCGGCGTTTCGGCCCGATCGTGACTCTTCATCGCATCGCTTCCGGCCACCCAGAAGAGGCTACTCCGCGTTACCCCGCTTGTCAGTGCCCACCCGCTCCCCGTCGCGGTACCAGCGGTACTCCTCGGCGAGGTCGTCGTACTCCGGCGGATACCAGGTCCCGGGGTGCGTGGCCAGCGCAAACACCTTGTCGACCGTCTCTGCGGCGAGCCGGTGGCCGCGGGCGTTGAGCACCCTGGGCAGCTCGTGGTACGCGGTGACCAGGCAGCCCTTGGGCAGACCGTAAAAACTGATCTTT
This sequence comes from Dactylosporangium sp. NPDC000555, assembly GCF_040300025.1. Taxonomy (NCBI): domain Bacteria; kingdom Bacillati; phylum Actinomycetota; class Actinomycetes; order Micromonosporales; family Micromonosporaceae; genus Dactylosporangium; species Dactylosporangium sp. NPDC000555. Next base: position 3,288 of record NZ_JBEPDB010000008.1, read on the forward strand.
CCGCTACCGGCGAACGCGAGGACCGGCATCACCGGGATCGAGACGCCGGCGCTGCGCGAGAGCGCCTCCGTGGCGGCTCGGGCCTCGCGGCGGGCCTCCTCGACATACCGCGGGCGCTTGCCGTCGATCTGGACGACATCCCCCGCGAACGACACGCGGCTGCGGCCGTGGCCCTTGACCGTCACGGCGAAGACACCGCCGGGCCCAACCGCGAGAAAGCCTTCGCGCTCCACGCCGCCGAGCTCGCGCAGGTCCAGCACGTGCCATTCCTCGCCGAGGTTGCCGATGAGGGTGCCGATGCGACGGTACAGCCGGCTGTGTGCCGCTTCCTCCCGGCGCGTTTCGCGCTCCGCCCTACGAGCACGAACCCAGTCAATGGGGGTCGTCCGGCCGGCGTCGACGATGACGCCCGGCTCGTACCCTTCGGACTGCGAATCTTGACCGCGGTGCAAGACGTCGGCCATCTCGCACACCTCCGATGTCGCCGCTTCGGTTGCGTGTGTCCCAACACCGTACGTGAGCGGGCGCACACTCGGAATGACAGGAGGCCGGAATGACATGGAATGAAGTGGATGAATGCCACATTCACGACGCCGCGTGAATTTCACATAGTGACAAACGAAGGATATCGGATCGGCCGAAAGGTTGACCCCGCGAGCGTCTGACAACAAGGTCACAGCAAGGTCAGATACCTGGTCACGGTGCTGTTGCACCGCCTCGGGGCGGACCACGGTGCGTGTCCGCCCCGATCCCAGCGGGGCCCAGGGCTGCTACCGCAGCGGCTGCAGCCGACCGATCAGGCCCTGCTTGCTGCGGCGCTCCGATGCGGTGAGGGGCTCGGTGACGGCCAGTGCCGCCTGGTAGCGCTTGGCGAACTCGGCCACCGGCGCCTCCCAGTGCTCGGCCTCGACCTCCAGCGGCAGGTCCCAGACCGGCGCCAGCAGCCCGTGAGCGCGGAACATCCCGGCGAACTTGGTGTTATCGCCCAGCAGCAGCCCGCCGCCGGCCGACAGGCGCGACAGCGCGTCGAGCGCGCGGTCCTCGTCGTCGCCGAGCACCAGGCGCACGTGGGAGCGGTCCGTCACCCGGCACCAGTACGTTGCCGGCGCGGCGGCCAGCTTCACGGTCGGGAAGATGCTGGCGTTGGCCCGCTCCAGCGACGCGCGCACGTTGGGATCATCGGAGGCGTCGTCGTCGAGCCAGAACTCGAAGCCGGTGTGCACCGTGATGTCGAGCGGGGCGTTCTCGATGACATCCTGGAGGCGGTCACCGAGGCCGGGCAGGGCGGGGATGTCGACGGTCTTGCCGGGCGGGGTCTCCAGCGCGCACTGCAGGGCCACGGCGAGGTCACGGGACACGTCGCCGGACTGCACGTGCCGCTGCAGGCCGATCATGACGCGGCCGTCGGGCTTGGTCATGGCGGGCCAGGCCATCGGCAGGACGGTCGCGAGGGTCACCGGCCGGTCGCCGTACTTCTCGGCGAACGCGGGCGCCAGCTTCAGGGGTGCCGAGGCGGCCGGCACCAGTTCCCGCAGGGCAATCCATTCCGGCTCGTCGGCCAGGCCCTCGAACGGCCGGCCCACGTACACGTCCCGGATCTTCTCGCGCTTCTCGCCGCTGCTGGCGCGGCCACGGGGGGTCTTCGCACGCTTGCTCACGGCGATCCAGCCTAGGCGCTCCCGCTCCGCCGCGTGCGCGCACCGCCGTCGCCGGGCGCGTCACTCACCCGTCCCGGTCCCGTCATTCCTGACATTTCCGGAATGTCGCCCATGGCACCGACCGGGACATGATCACCGCGGAGCGTCACCGGATCAGAGAGTCGCCCAGACGCACTGGCCCAGGCCGTCGCGCTCGACGCCCCAGCCCGTGGCCAGCGCCGCCACGATCGTCAGGCCGCGACCGTCCAGCGCGTCGGGGGCGGCCACGCGCAGCTGCGGGCCCGCCGCAGAGCCGCCATCCGTCACGCGGATCTCCAGCGTGTCGTCGGGCAGCAGGCGCCAGGCCATGCGGATCACGTCACCCGGCAGGGGGGCGGCGTGGCGCACGGCGTTGCCGACCAGCTCGGCGGCGATCGCGATCGCGTCGTCGAGGCGGTCGGCCGGGATCAGGGCGTCGAGCTCGTCCGCGAGCCGGTGCCGGGCGACGTGCGCGCCCCGAGGGTGGTGGGGCACCACGACGCACCAGGCGCGCGGTTCCGCGACGGTTGTGGTCACGCTCTCAAGCCTCCCCGGGGCCCTCGGCGTCAGCTCGGGGCAGTCGCACCTCGGCGACGGTGCCTCCCCCTCGACGTGGTCGCAATGATACCCATCCATGTTGACGCTCGACGATTCTGCGCACCAGATACAGGCCCAGGCCGACACCCCCACCGGTGCGCTGGTCGCTGGTCTCCAGCTGCCAGAACCGGTCGAACGCCCGCTCGACGTGCTCCGGCCGAATCCCGATACCCCTATCCGAGATCCGGAACCAGACGGTCTGCGGGTCGGCCCCGGCCGTCAACTCGGCCTGTACCCACTTCGGGGAGTATTTACCCGCGTTGGTCACCAATTCCGCCAGCACTGTCGCCAGGCTCGCCCGGTCGCCCCACGTCTTCGGCAGCGTGGGGGGCAGCGACACGCTCAGCGACCGGCGCTGCTCGGCATTGAGCTCGTCGACCGCGGCGCCGAGCGACTCGACCAAGTCGAACGGCAGCAGGGTGGTGGGCTCCACCGTCGGTCCGTCGTCGCCGACCGCGTTGAGCAGCCGGTCGACCAGGCGGCTCAGCTCCCGAGCGCGCTGCCCGACCACGTTGATCGCCTCGCGGCGCCCGTCCTCGGTCAGGGACTCCCAGTGGTCGACGAGCGTGTCGGCGTACCCCCGGATCACCGTGATCGGCGTGCGCAGCTCGTGGCCGGTGAGCGCGATGAACAGGTCGCGGCCGTCCGGCGGCTGCTCCGGGCGGGCGCGGAAGGAGACGGCGAGGTCGCTGGAGGCCGGCACGGCGGCGGCGCGGATCTCGATCCAGGTGCCGGAGGGGATCCGGTACTCGACCGTCTCGTCGCCGGTGGGCAGCGGGAAGGGCCACGGCTCGCCGATCGCGCTCTCCGCCGGGCGGGCGGTCAGCAGAGCGGCAGGCGGGTTCCACGAGCGCACCCGGCGCTCGGCGTCCAGCAACACAAACGGCTCGGCGGCCGGCCTCACGGCTTTGCCGTCGCCGTAGACGGGCAGGCCCCGGCCCAGGCCGTACTGCAGCGCCACGAACGACGCCAGGAAGCTCAGCGCGGCGCGCTGCTGCTCGTCGGCGGCGCCCTCGGCGTCGTTGTAGCTGACCACGAGCACGCCGACGCCGGTGCCGTTGGCGGTGACCTCGGCGGCCAGGATGCGGTGCAGGCCGCGGCTGCCGAGCTGCTGCCCGCCCGAGGTGCCGATGAGGCTGCTCGGGAACTCGCGGACCCTCGAGCCGAACCGCATCAGCCCCCGCACGGCGGGGTGGATGAGGTCGATGGGCCGGCCGAGCGACCAGTCCAGGTCGCCGGCGACCGCCACGACCCGGCCGCTGTCCTGCGCGAACTCGATGAACGCCGCGCCCGTCGCCCCGGTGGCCACGGCGGCCACCTCGACCGAGCGCTGCAGGCCGGTGAGGCCGCCGCCGCCGGAATTGAGCTCCTCGGCCACCTCGGCGAGACCGCCGAAAATCAGCGGACCAGCATCGACCATGCTGCGAGTCTCCCTCGCCGGGCGGCGCTTTGAAAGGTGGTCGACGAAAGTTGTCGAGGCTGGATTCGGTCGCACGCGGTGTCCGTGACCAGGGATTCGCGCATGCTAATCGCGCAGGCCCATGTCGCGGAGGCGCTCGATCACGTACGCCGGGCGGTCCGAGATGATGCCGTCGACCCGTAGCTTGACCGCCAGGTCGACCTCGTCCGGCTCGTTGACCGTCCAGACGTACACCGGATATCCCCGCCGATGCAGGCGCTCCACCAGCTCCGGGGACGCGCGCAGCAACTGCACGCCGGGCCCCCCGATCGTGCTGCCGGGCGGGAGCCAGCCGATGCGGCTGGGCACCGACCACACGTCGATGAGCATGACCGTCGGCAGTCCGGGCGCCTGCTGGCGCACCCGCCGGACCGCCGTCGTCGAGAACGACATCACGCTCACCTGGAGCGGGCGGTCCGGGCGGGGCAGGTCGAGGCCGTACCGGCGCAGGAGCCTGAGCAGCTCCATCTCCACCGCGCCGCCGTAGCGGACCGGGTGTTTGGTCTCGATGAGCAGGCGCATCGGGCGGCCGGCGTCGGTCGCCACACCGAGCAGCCGGTCGAGCGTCAGGACCTTGCCGCGCCAGCGGTCGTCGACCTGGTTGCGGTCCACGATGAGGTCGTCGGGCGAGTCGGGCAGGTCGGAGCGCCAGGAGGCGAAGTCGAAGCGGTCCAGCTCCGACAGCGTCTGCATGCTGACCCGGCCGCGCCCGTCGCTGGTGCGGTCGATGCGCGAGTCGTGCAGGCACACCAGGTGGCCGTCGCGGGTGAGCCGGACGTCGCACTCGAGCCCGTCGGCGCCCTCCTCGATGGCGAGAAGGTACGCGTCGAGGGTGTGCTCGGCGTGCCGGCGCGACGAGCCCCGGTGCGCGAAGACCAGCGGCCGCCAGTGTTCGGACGGCTGCTCAGACGACCCGGGGAGCACCGCCGTCCTCGCTCACCATCGGCCGGCCGGAGGCCGCCCAGCTCTGCATGCCGCCGTCGAGGTTGATCGTGCGGTCCCGCCCGTTCTGCTGCAGGAACGCGACGACCTGCGCGGAGCGGCCGCCGACCCGGCAGACCACGACGACGTCGCGGTCTTCGGGGATGTCCTCGATCCGCGCCGGGATCTGCATCATCGGCACGTGGAGGGCGTCCGGCGCGTGGCCGGCGACCCACTCGTCGTCCTCGCGCACGTCGAGGATGAAGGCGTCGTTGGCTATGTCCCCGACCGTCGCGGTCGGGATGGAAGGTCCCCTGAACACCGGATCAGGCTACCTGCGGCCGCCCGGCTACATGTGGTTGACCCACGTGGGGTTCTCGACCGCCCAGGAGTCCAGCCGGTCTGCCCGCAGCGCCGCGTAGAGCGCCTCGGCCTCGGGAAACGCGATCACGTAGGAGATGCGGCCGATGTCCCGCGACTCGGAGGGCAGCTGCAGACCCATCAGGTTTTCGGGGCGAATGTTGCGCAGCGCGAACATCAGATCGGCCAGCGACACGCCGTTGGTGTCGACGGTGAGCGCCTGGCCGATCGCCCGGATGAACCGGTCGGCGGCCATCGGGTTGGTGGTGAGCCCCTGCTCCTTGGCCTGGGTGAGCATCGCCCGGATGAACCGCTGCTGGTTCTTCTGCCGGTCGTAGTCGCCGTTGTGGAGGCTCTTGCGCTGCCGGACGAGGTCGAGCGCCTGGAACGGCTCGAGGTGGTGGCAGCCGGGCTCGTAGACGGCCGGGTGTCCGCCCTTGGCGGGCGAGAGGTAGTTGCCCTTGTCATCCCAGCCGACGTGGATCGAGGTGACCTTCTGGTCGATGCACATGTTGACGCCGCCGAGCAGCTCGACCGCGGTCTTGAAGCCGTCGAAGTTGACGATCGCGGCGCCGTCGAACCGGATGCCGAGCAGGTTGTGCAGCGTCTCCGAGAGCAGCTGGACGCCGCCCTCACCGCCCCCGCCGTACTGGAACGCGCCGTTGATCTTCTCCTGCGACACGCCCCGGAACTTCGTCGCCGGGAACTGGGGGATCCTCACCCGCAGGTCGCGCGGGATCGACAGCAGGTAGGCGCGGTCCATCGTGGCCGGGATGTGCAGGATGATGATCGAGTCGGAGCGCTGGCCGTCCTCGGGGTCGAGCGCGCGCTGGTCGGAGCCGATGAGCAGGAAGTTGAGGGGCCCTTCGACGTCGCCGTGCCGCGTCTCGTCCGGGTCGCCCGCGCGCGAGTTCTCACCGAGCAGCGGGCGCTGGTTGACGCTCGCGGTGTAGCGCTGGTTGAGGAGGTTGACGCCGGCGACCGCGGTGCCGGAGATCAGCACGATCGCGACGCCGAGAACGATGAGCAGCCGCGCCCAGATGGGATCGTGCCCGGGGAGCCTGACCTTCGTCGACCCGCCCGGCTTGCCGGCCTTTACCGCGCCGGATCCGGAGGTTTCGGGACTATCCGGATCATTCTGGCCGACGGCGGAGCCTTCGGCGTTACCGTCGAACTCCTTCTGCATCACTGCCCCCGAACAGCCGCCCACGCGTCAGGCGGGAATTCATCCGAGTCTACGTCCGCGGCGACGAGCCTGCGCGCCGCGAACTCGGCGCGCGATCCCTCGGAAAGCCGTCAACACGCGATTTTTACTCGTTGACGGCCGGTTTCGGCAATGAGATATATGCGACAGCTCGGGCATGCAACCCCACGTGGGAGCCGACATGTCCGAGCTTGCCCCTTTTCTCACTTAGTCTTGGCACTAGCCTTCACCGACGGCGACGTGGACGGCTTCGGACTGTTGGCCGTCCCCATCCAATCGGCCATCTTGTCGTTACGCACTGCGTCGTACAGCGCGGTGGCCTTCTCGCTGTTCGGCACCACGACGTCCTCGCCGCCGATCATCTTGCTGCCGTCGTTCGGGCTCACCAGGAAGGTGAGGTCGTCACTGCGCAGGTTGCGGAACTGCAGCGCCATGTCGGCGAGCGAGAAGTCCTTGTCCACGGTGATCGCCTTGGTGACCGCCTTGAGAAACGCGTTGAGCTTCGCCGGATTGGACACCGTTCCCGAACTGACGGCCTTGTCCAGGATGGCCTTCATCATCTCCTGCTGGTGCCGCATGCGGGCGAAGTCGCTATCGGGGAACTGATAGCGCTGCCGCGCGTAGTCCAGCGCCTCGTCGCCGTTGAGGTGGTTCATGCCCTTCTTGAACTGCCGCTTCGGCGGGTGAATCGAGGTGATGTCCTTCTCGATGTTCATGTCGATGCCGCCGAGCGCGTCGATCACCTGCTTGAACCCGCCGAAGTCGATGAGCAGCACGTGGTCCATGCGGACCTTGGTGTACTCCTCGATCGTCTGCACGGTCAGCGGCGTGCCGCCCCACGAGAACGACGCGTTGAGCTTGGCTTTGGTGTTGCCGTACTGCGTCGTCTTGCTCTTGGGGATGTGCACGTAGAGGTCGCGCGGCATCGAGATCAGGTACGCGTGCTTGTGGTCGGCCGGGATGTGCAACATGATCATCGTGTCGGTGCGCCACTCACCCGCCTTGCCCTTGTTGTCGGGGTCGCGGGAGTCGCTGCCGAGCAGCAGGATGTTGAGCGCGCCGTCCGCCACCTTGGGCGGCCGGCCCTCGGTGATCTGTGAGAACGGGTCGTCACGGTTGAGGCCGGAGTCGACGTACTTGTAGTAGATGACGCCGCCGATGCCGGCGAGGAGCGCGAGCAGAAGGACTCCGCAGCCGGCGACCAGGGCGATGCGGCCCCAGCGCGGGCGGACCTTCTTCCGGCCCGAGTACTCGCCGCCGTTGCCGGGCGTGCGACCGGGCCGGTTGGGCGGAGCACCGGCCGGCCGGCCGTACACGCCGGGCGCGGCGGAGCCGGTCTGGGCCTTGGCCCCGGAGACGCGAGCGCGGCCGTCCGGCGTCGATGCGCGCGCGCCGGGCACTGCGGCCCGACCCGAGGACGGGCCGCGCGAAGCGGGCGTGGTGGGCATGAGACCACCATACGAAGTCGATGCTGCCCCACCACGCAACTACGGCAGGCGCGGCACGAACCCGGGAGAGTTAGCGGCTGCGGAAATACGCGACCGTGCGCGCCAGGCCATCCTCCGGGCCGATGACCGGCTCGTATCCGAGCAGCTCACGCGCCTTGCTCAGATCGGGACGGCGACGCTCGGGGTCGTCCGCGGTCCGCGCCACCAGCGCCACGCGGGAGGTGCTGTCGGAAAGCCGCACGATCGACTCGGCGAGCTCGAGCATGGTCATCTCATGCTCGGTACCACAGTTGATCGGCCCGGTCTCCGTCGAGTCGAGCAGCAGGAGGATCCCGCGGACCAGGTCGGAGACGTAGCAGATCGAGCGCGTCTGGGTGCCCGTGCCGTGCACGGTGATCGGCTCGCCCCGCAGCGCTTGCGAGACGAAGGTCGGGATCGCGCGCCCGTCGTCGGGGCGCATGCGCTCGCCGTACGTGTTGAAGATCCGCACGATGCCCACATCGGCGCCGCGGCCGCGGTGGTAGCCCATGACGGCCGCCTCCGAGAAGCGCTTCGCCTCGTCGTAGACGCTGCGGATGCCGACCGGGTTGACGTTGCCCCAATAGGACTCCGGCTGCGGGTGGACCAGCGGGTCGCCATACGCCTCCGAGGTGGAGGCCATGATGAACCGCGCCCCGTCGGCGACGGCCCGCTCCAGCAGCTGCAGCGTGGCGAGCGAGCCGACCCGCAGGATCTCCACCGGCAGGTGCGCGAAGTCCGTCGGGCTGGCCGGCGACGCGAAGTGCAGGATCGCGTCGAACCGCTCGGCGAGCGCCTCCACCGCCGGCAGCGGCTCGGTGACATCGGCCTCGACGAGGGCGAATCGCGGGTTGTCGTGCAGGTGCGCGACGTTGTCCTTACTTCCAGTGAGAAAGTTGTCGACAACGACGACGCGCGCCCCCCGGGCGAGGAGGGCATCGGCGAGGTGGGAACCGACGAATCCGGCACCACCGGTCAGAAGGATCCGATGTCCCTCGCCGTAACGCTGCGCAACGACCATGACGCACAGCCTAGCGTGTCCCCGCGCCGGGCCCGGGGGGTCGGCAGCGCCCCAGGCCCGGCACGGTCAACGGCTTCGGATCAGTGCGCTCCGGCCCCGGTCAGCGACCGGGCCTCCAACTCGCTGTACTTGTCGGGGTCGCGCTCTTTGCTGGTGATCGCCCCGATCGCGGCGAAGATGAACCCGAGCGGGATCGAGATCAGGCCCGGGTTCTCCAGCGGGATCGGCGCCGCCGTCGTGCAACTGAACAGCGCCGTGGCGTTGGAGACCTGCTTGGAGTTCTGCGGTACACCACAGTCCTTGGCCTGCGCCGCGGTGAGCGTCGCCGGGGTGCGTGCGTCGCTGACACCACCCCAGGCGATCGGGCTGAGCAGCACCACGCCGACGGCCGAGATGAGGCCCGCGTAGATGCCCCAGGTCGCGCCGCGGGTGTTGAACCGCTTCCAGAACAGCGAGAAGAGGATCGCCGGCAGGTTGGCCGATGCGGCGATCGCGAACGCCAGCGCCACCAGGAAGGCGACGTTGAGGTTGCGGGCCACGATGCCGAGCACGATGGCGACCGCGCCGATGAAGAACGCCGCGTACCGCGCGACAAGCACCTCCTGCCGCTCGTCCGTCTGGCCGCGCCGGATGACGTTGGCGTAGAGGTCGTGCGCGAGCGAGGACGACGACGCCAGGGTCAGCCCGGCGACGACCGCCAGAATGGTGGCGAAGGCGACCGCGGCGATGATCGCCAGGAGCAGCGATCCACCGAAGTCACCGCCGAGGTAGCGCCGGCCGAGCTCCTGGGCGAGCTGTGGCGCCGCGGTGTTGCCGGCCGCATCCTGCGCGACGATCGCCGAGCGGCCCACCAGCGCCGCCGCGCCGAAGCCCAGCGCCAGCGTCATCAGGTAGAACACGCCGATGAGGCCGATCGCCCACACCACGCTCTTGCGGGCCGCCTTGGCGTTGGGGACGGTGTAGAACCGGATCAGGATGTGCGGCAGGCCCGCGGTGCCGAGGACCAGGGCCAGGCCGAGCGAGATCAGGTCCAGCTTGCTCGCCAGCGTCGCCGTGGCGTTGTTCGCGAACTCCCGCCCGTAGCGCAGGCCCGGCTGCAGGAACGACTCCGGCGGCGTGCGGCCCGACTTCGCCGCGGCCTCGCCGAGCAGGTTCGACAGGTTGAACTTGTAGGCCGCGAGCACCAGCAGCGTCAGCACCAGCGCGCCGATCATCAGCATGAATGCCTTGACGATCTGCACGTACGTCGTGCCCTTCATGCCGCCGACCGTCACGTAGACGATCATCAGCACGCCGATCAGCGCGATCGTCACGATCTTCGCCGTCTCGGCGCTCATGCCGAGGAAGGTGTCGCTGGCCTTGATGCCCAGCAGCAGGGCGACGAGCGCACCGGCCCCGACCATCTGGGCCAGCAGGTAGAAGATCGAGACGATGATGGTCGAGATGCTGCCGGCGGTGCGCACGGGCGCCTGCCGCATGCGGAACGCCAGTACGTCGGCCATCGTGTACCGGCCGGAGTTTCGCATCAGCTCGGCGACCAGCAGCAGGGCGACCAGCCAGGCGACGAGGAAGCCGATGCTGTACAGGAACCCGTCGTAGCCGTTGAGCGCGATGATGCCGGCGATGCCGAGGAAGCTCGCCGCCGACATGTAGTCGCCGCCGATCGCCATGCCGTTCTGGAAGCCGGTGAACGAGCGGCCGCCGGCGTAGAAGTCCGCGGCGTTGCGGGTCTGCCGGCTGGCCCAGATCGTGATCGCGAGCGTGACGCCGACCAGGATCACGAACAGCGTGAGCGTGAGGGTGCGCTGGGTGCCGACCGATGTGGCGGCGAGGTACACGGGCTCACTCATCGCCGGCTCCCTCGATCCTGGCGCGGAGGTCGTCGGCGAGCGGGTCGATGCGCCGGTCCGCGTATCGCGCGTACAGCCACGCGATAAAGAACGTCGACACGAACTGCAGCAGCCCGAAGATCAGCGCGATATTGATGTGGCCGACGACCTTGGTGCTCATGAAGTCGCGGGCGTACGCGGACAGCAGGACGTACAGCGCGTACCAGAGGAGGAACGCGGCGGATACCGGAAACACGAAGCGGCGCAGGGTGCGGCGCAACGCGTCGAATTCCGGCGTGCGGGCGACGGCGACGTAGCGGTTATCGCCGGTGTCCGCGGATATCGGTGTCTCGGTGCTCATGGATGATCACCACCTGCGGCTTGGGGGGTGCGGGTAACCGCGCACGCTAAGAACCCCGCAGGCATCAAGAAAGATCTCTCCCAGCATCGGTACGCCGCGAGCGCCGAACGGCACCATCCGTGCGCCGGGTGACGTGGTTCACGCCGCTTACCGGCACAGCCCGCGACTCGAGCACCGGGCAACGTATCTGAGTTGTCGCAATCAACGCATTGTCTACTGAGACCTCCTTAATTGGCCAATAATGCGAAAAAGGGTCGACGAGCCTCCGCTGGTCTCTCGACTCAACGGCGGAGCCGTCTTGCCCCCGGCACCGACGTGGTGGTGTGCAGATTTGAACGTGATTGTCCATTTGCCGAAACGATCGTGTTCGGTCGTGCGGGCGGCGCGTCCCGGCCCACTCGAAGGGCGTCGGCACCTGATTAGGCGGCTCGACTGGCTGTTCGTTCGATCCCGAACGACCTTCCGTGTTGTAACGTCGCAACGCAAACATTGCCGGATCTTTGAGCGCTTGGAAGTCGTTGGTGAGGACGTAGACAGCATCTGTTGAGACTCCACAGCCACGACTGGTCCAGTGCTGGCAGTGACAGCCAGCTCGTCCTCAGGGCGTCGCCGTATTTGGTCGAGTCGCCGGCCAAGAAATGGGCCGGTTCGATATCGACAAAGTTATGCCCTACCCGGGGCCGGGCTCCGTCGACGCCTGGAGTCAATCAGTAGGCGGTCCCGCCCAGGTGCCTTTCCTTGAAGGAGAATCAGTGCTTCAGCGCCTCCGCGCGGCCCGTGAGAACGAGAGCGGCTTCACGCTCGTCGAACTCCTCATTGTCATCGTCATCCTCGGCATCCTCGCCGGCATCGTGGTCTTTGCCGTGGGCGCCTTCAACGACCGCGGCGAAAAGGCCGCATGCAAGGCCGACAAGAAGACCGTCGAGGTCGCGGTGGAGGCCTACAGGGCTCAGACGGGCACTTATCCGGCCGCAGGCGGCTGGGAGGTACTCACCAGCCCCAGCGATGCCGCTAAGCGGTACCTCAAGGAAGAGCCAGCTACCAACGACAAATACAAGATCACGCTGGGCGCTAACGGAGAGGTGACCGCAACCGGGGCCTGCAGCTGACGACCGGATAGGGAGGGCCACCGACGGCGGCCCTCCCTATCCGCGTTCCGACATCTGTGCGGCACCTTTGGAGGTTGGTATGCACGATCGCCGCGATCATCTCGATGCGCTGCTCGATACGCTGTGGCGGGAGCGCGGCACCGACCTGCTGCTCACCGTAGGCATGCCCCCACAGATCCGCGTGCACGGTGAGTTGAACCCGGTGGCAGGTCACGAGGTGCTCAGCAGACGCGACACCGACGCCCTCCTCGCCGCGATGCTTACCGACGAGCAGACATTGGCCTGGCACGCGTCCCGCGAGTACGACTTCTCCTTCAGCTGGCGCGACCTTGCCCGGATCCGGGGCAGCGCCTTCAACCAGCGCGGACAGACCGCTGTGGCGCTGCGGATGATCTCGCAACGCGTTCCGACGATGGCCGAGCTGGGCCTACCCCCCGTGCTGTGGCATTTCGTCCGCCAGCATCAGGGGCTGGTCCTGGTCACGGGGCCGACCGGGTCGGGCAAGTCGACCACGCTCGCCGCGATGGTCAACCAGATCAACAGCGACCGGGCCTGCCACATCCTCACCATCGAGGATCCGATCGAGTACATCCACGAGCACAAACGCGCGATGGTGAACCAGCGCGAGGTGGGCTCGGATACCGCGTCGTTTCCGGACGCGTTGCGCTCTGCGCTGCGCGGCGACCCGGACGTGCTGCTCGTGGGCGAAATGCGTGACCTGGACTCGATCCAGTTCGCCCTGACCATCGCCGAGACCGGCCACCTGGTCCTTGCGTCGTTGCACACCAACGACACCGCCCAGTCCCTCGCCCGCATCATCGACGTATTCCCAGCCGAGCAGCAGGCCCAGGTCCGCACGCAGCTCGCGGCAGCGCTCACCGGAATCGTGTACCAGCGGTTGATCCCCCGGATCGGCGGAGGTTTGGTCGGCGCCCACGAGGTGCTCGTCGCGACAAGCGCGGTCCGGAACCTCATCAAGGAGGGCAAGACCCACCAGCTGCGTAACTCGCTGGTGACCGGCCACAGGGACGGCATGGTCACCTTCGAACAATCGCTCTCGTCGCTCGTCCAGGCCGGTACGATCACCCACGACGACGCCGTGGCCCGCAGTCTGTATCCCAAGGACATCGAGACCCATCCTCGACCGCGGGCGGGCGTAACGGCATGAGACTGCGGAATCGGGGACAGTCGGCCGAGCCCGCCGAGGCGACACCGACGCCACGCGCACAGCGGATCGAACCGGGTCGTCCCGACGACCTGACCGTGCAACGGGGTGGCCGTCGCCTCGGCGAGATTCTCGTCGAGGCGAACGTGGTCAATCCCCAGCAGGTCGTTTCGGCCTTGGCGGAGTCGCAGCACGGTCCGGCGAAGTTCCTGGGCGAACGCCTGGTCGAGCTCGGCCTGCTCAACGAGCGCGACCTCGCGTGGGCGGTCGGCGCGCAGTACTCAATGGACGCCATCGACCTCCGCGAGATCACGCCGGAGCCCTCGGCAGTCGAGTTGCTGGACGAGGCGACCGCTCGCGAGCTGGTCGCCATCCCGTTGGCGCTGCGCGGGGAGGCCGTGATCATCGCGGTGGCCTTTCCCGCCACTGCGCAGGCGCTGCATGAGGTCATCGGCCGGCCGCTGATCGTCAAGGTCGCGTCGCGTCCCGAAATCAGCCGCGTGATCGCCAACAGCTATCGTGCGCTTGCCGCGGTCAGCTCCCAGGTCAGGGTCTTCGAGTCGCAACAGTCGTTGCGCAAAGAGGTGGCCAGGCTCGACCCCGCCGTCGCCAACGACGACGCGCCCGTGGTGCAGATCGTCCAGCTCATCATCACGCAGGCCTTGCGGGACCGCGCGTCCGACGTCCACATCGAACCGCAGCCGGAACGGGTCCGGGTGCGCTACCGCATCGACGGTGCCTTGCACGATGTCCTCGACCTCCCGGCGGCCATGGGGCCCGTCGTGGCGAGTCGGATCAAGATCCTCGGCGGGATGAACATCGTCGAGCGTCGCCGCCCTCAGGACGGGCAGATCAGCATGGACATCGAGGGCCGAGGCGTCGACATCCGCGTGTCCACCACCGCCGTCATCGACGGCGAGAAGGTGGTCATGCGACTGCTGGACAAGAGCCGCCCGCTCTTCCGCCTAGAGCAGTTGGGCATGCCGAACGACATGGCCGCTCGGTACTCGGCGTTGCTGCGCTCGCCCTACGGAATGGTGATCTGCGCCGGCCCGACGGGCAGCGGCAAGACGACCACGTTGTACGGATCGCTGAGCGAGATCAACACCCCCGAGCGCAACGTCACGACGATCGAGGATCCGGTCGAGTATCGCATTCCGTCAATCAACCAGATTCAGATCAACGAGCAGGCCGGCATCAGTTTCGCGGGCGGCCTCCGGTCGATCCTGCGACAGGACCCGGACGTGATTCTGGTCGGTGAGATCCGCGATGTCGAAACCGCCCGCATCGCCGTCCAGTCGGCACTCACCGGACACTTCGTGCTCTCGTCCCTGCACGCCACCGATGCTCCATCGGCTCTGCTTCGGCTGCTCGACATGGGTATCGAGGGCTTCCTGGTCGCGTCGTCGGTCACCGCAGTGCTGTCGCAGCGCCTCGTGCGGCGCATCTGCACCCATTGCCGGGAGCTGTACACCCCCTCCGCCGAGGAGATGGGCCTGCTGCACGCGATCCAGGGATTGCCGCCGAGCGGTGGCTTCGTGCGTGGGCGCGGCTGCAACTTCTGCACACACACCGGTTACCTCGAACGAATCGGCGTCTACGAGATGTTGACGGTGACGGGGAGGATTCGCGAAATGATCCTCGACCGCGCATCGCACGAGGAGATTCGCAAGGTGGCGCGGGCTGAGGGGATGCGCACCCTTCAGGAAGAGGCCGCTCGCCTTGTCGAAGGCGGCGTGACCACCCTGGCCGAAGTTTTGCGTTCAATCTATGTGGTGGGGGCCTGAGGTGACCGAATACGGCTACCGCGCTGTCCGTCCGGACGGACAGCGCGCCACTGGTATGGAGCAGGCCTACACCGCCATCCATCCCGACGGACTGCGCGCCGCTGACATGGAGCAGACACAGAACCTACGGGTCGCCGAGCGGGCGCTGCCCGAGCCGCAGTCGCGTGACAGCAAAGTCAGCGAGAAGAAGAGCTTCTGGCAGATCGAGCTCTCCCCGCCCCGGGTCAAGCGTGAAGAGGTCATGCACCTGTCCCGCCAGCTCGGGGCGTTCGTCCGCGCCGGACTGCCGATCATCGACGCGGTTCGCGCGATCGGCGAGGAGGCGACGAACTCCAGCGTGCGGCGCATGATGACCGAGGTGGAGGAAGGGTTGCGCGCCGGGGAGAGGTTGTCGGACTGCTTCGACCGGCACCCGAAGATCTTCCCCGACTTCTATCGCGGCATCCTGCGCTCGGCCGAGCTCACCGGTCAGCTGGACTCGGTCCTGGAACAGCTCGCGAAATACCTGGAGCGGGACCTCGAGGCAAGACGCAAGATCAAGGCAGCCTCGATCTACCCAGGGATGATCGCGCTCATGTCGTTGGTCACCGTGGTGGTGTTGGCCGCGTTCGTCCTGCCCCGGTTCAAGGTCTTCTTCGCCGGCCTGAACGCCGAGCTACCGCTGCCCACGCGCATCCTTATGGCGATCACCGACTTCTTTACGCAGTGGTGGTGGGCCGTGCTGGCGGGCGTTGTCGTCGTAGCGGCGGGCATCTTCCTCGCGCTGCGCACAGAAGGCGGCCGGTATGCGAGAGACCGCCTCGTGCTGCGCATACCCGTGATTGGCGCAGCGGTCCAGTTCGCGCTCGTCGAGCGCTTCTGCCGCATCCTCTCGTCCATGGCCAGCGCCGGCGTCGCTCTGCCGGAGGCGCTGCGGGTGGCCACGGAGTCGTTGCGCAACCTGGTATTCGTACGTTCGCTCGCGCAGGTGGGCGACGCGATGCTCGAAGGTCAAGGCCTGGCCCAGCCGTTGGCCAGCACCGGACTCTTCCCTGCGACCGCCGCTCGGATGATCCGAGTCGGTGAGGAAACGGGCACGCTCGACACTCAGCTGGAGGTCACCGCCCGCTACTACGAGGGCGAGCTCGACTACAAGCTCAAGAAGGTGACCGCGCTCTTCGAGCCGGCCGTCATCGTCGTCATGGGACTGGTCGTCGGATTCGTGGCTGTCGCGCTGGTTTCGGCGATGTACGGCATCTTCAACCAGGTGGACGTTTAGATGAAAACGGACCCGAACGATCGGGGGGAAACGCTGATCGAGCTGCTGGTCACGGTGGTCATCGTGGGAGTCGCGGTGGTGGCCCTCGTCGGCGGCATCGCGACCAGCATCCGGATGTCCGACATCCATCGGAAGCAGGCCCAAGCGGGCGCCTACCTGCGTACCTATGCCGAGACTATCGAGTATTACGTGACGGTCTCCGGCAAATACACCCCGTGCGGCACCTACAACGACGTCAGTTTTGATCACGATCCGGCTTACGAGCCGAAGATCACGGGCGTCAGGTACTGGAACAGCTCGTCGTCGGCCTTCGCGACCGTGTGCACCAGCGACAGCGGGATACAGAAGGTATCGCTGAAGGTCAGCACCAAGGACAACACGGTCACCGAGACCCTCGACATCATCATCCGCAAACCGTGACGTTCGGAGTCGCCATGCACGTGAAACGCGACGAACGCGGTCTGACCCTTGTCGAGGTGCTGGTTGCGATCGTCATCCTGGGCATCATCATCGTTCCCCTCGGCAACGCTCTGCTCAGTTTCATCCGCAACACCGACGACACCACCCGGCGCCTGAGCGAGTCGCACGACGTACAGATCATGGCGACTTACTTCAGCCAGGACGTGCAGAGCATCGGGATGCGGAACTGGGGCGGGGAAGGGTTCCCGCTCAAACAATCCATCTTCCGTAATGTCGACTTCGACGGTCCTCCTTATCGATGCGGTGATGCGAACACTCCGACGGCACTTGTCCGTTTTGCTTGGGACGACCCCGAGACATCCAAGATCGTTCAAGTGTCCTATGTGGTTGTGGTCAAGAATGCGGGCGTAGAGCGTCAACTGCGTCGTATCAGGTGTGTGGACCCGACGACTCCCCCCGACGTCGTCGTGCTCGCCCACAACGTCGACGGGGATCCCATCCTGGACTGCTCCTCACCAACCAACGACTGTTCCGCGGCGCCCGCCGTGCCGCAGGTTGTGACCCTGAAGGTCACCATCAAGGCCAGCGGCGGGCAGCAGCCGCTCATCGTCAACCTCACCGGCCAGCGGAGGCAGACATGACGTCCAGGGTCAAGCACACCGATGACAGCGGCGCGGCCCTGGTTCTCGCGCTCGTTGTCATCACGGTGGTCGCCGTCGTCATCGCGGCGGTGCTGTCGTTCGCGGACACGAGCATTCGCAGCACGCTGCACCTACGCGATCAGGCTGCGAAGGCCGCCGCCGCCGACGGGGCGGCTAAGATCGCGATCAACAAATTGCAACAGGGGAACTACTCCGGCACCGGAAACTGCTTCGAAGCTTTGGACAAGCTAGACCTGGGGAGCTTTTACCAGCCGCCGTCCGGCTCGGCGTACTCCGCAACCGTCAAGTGCACGAAGGACGAGAACAAGAGTTCCGCTTCCCCGGTGGTGATCAACGCAGCGAACAAGCCGGGCAGCGCGATCCTGACGCTGGGAACCACCGGCGATGGCCTCAACATCAAGGTCAGCGGCGGGGGGACCATAAAGGTCCATGGTGGCATTTTCTCCAATTCCAATATCACCATCAGCCAGGGCGTCCTTAGTACCAACACAAGTGTGACCGCGCGCGGCAACTGCACCGGCTCGATCACCAGCGCCCCGGCCAGGAAGTGCAACATCGGAACAGCCGCGGACCCACGTGGCAACGACCCGAACTACCCGGCACCGACGACGACCCCGACGCCTCCGACGTTCCCGACCTGCAGCGGCAACAACAAGGTCATAGACTTCCGGCCGGGGCTCTACGCCGACCTGGCGAAGCTGAACAAGATGACGGATGGGTCTTCCTGTAAGAACAGCATCTACGTGTTCCATCCGGGCACCTACTACTTCAACTTCGGTGGCGAATGGTTGATTGATTCGGGGTATCTGATCGGTGGGACCCCAACCACGAATCCAGTCGGCGGAACGCCGCCGACGATTCCAGGTTCATGCAAGACCCCGATTCCTCCCAATCCGCCGCCGCCCGGCGGCTGGACAAAGCCGGACGACAACGCTGGCGTGCAGTTCGTGTTCGGCGGCGACAGCCGAATCCGGGTCAAGGCGGCGCAGGTCGAGATCTGCGGCACCTACTCCAAAACCAGCCCGCCCATCGCGGTGTACGGGTTGAAGACAGCGGTCGAAAGTGTGCCCGCTCAGAGCGGTTGCATCACTGCATCGGGTTGCGCGGTGATCAAGACGGATAACTCACCGAACAGCAAGCTCTACATCCAGGGCACGACGTACGTGCCGAAAGCGGCCGTAGATATTTCGCTCAACAACGCGACGGCGCAGGTCTTCCGGTACGGCGTCATCGCTCGCAGCCTCGCCATTTCGGCCACCGGCAGCTTTGACCTTTCGAGCGCCCTGATCGAGGTGCCGGATGATTCGCCCGGCTTCGGAATGCGCCCCGTCGTCAACCTCAAGGTGTACATCTGCTCAGGCGCCGCCCCGTGTAGTACCGACGGCGATCCCAATCTGAAGGCGACGGTGGGGCTTTCGGATCAATCAGGCAAGCGGGAGGCCACGGTCTACAGCTGGAGCGTGCAGCGGTAGCCGGACGTTCAGAACGTCATGAAGTCCGCGTAGAACCGTGCGATTGGCGCGGCCGCGAAGAGGGCCACCAGAAACCCGGCGATCATGAACGGGCCGAACGGGATGGCCGTCTTGCGGTCGCCCTTTCGGGCGATTACGATGCCGACTCCGACGACGGCACCCAGCAGGAAGCCGGCGAACGCGCCGATTGCCAATGCGGACCAGGACAGATAGCCGAGTACGCCGCCGAGAATTCCGGCCAGCTTGACGTCCCCGAACCCCATGCCGGCGGGGTAGGCGAACACCAGCGTGAAGAAGAAGGCGAACAACGCCGCCGCGCTGATCGCGGAGCGTGCCAATGCCCACCAGTCGTGCTCCCAGGCCGCCGAAAGCGTCAGCAGGATCGCCAATACGGGATATGACGGCAGAACGATCGCGTTCGGCAGCCGGCGCCAGTCGAGGTCGATCACGGCCAGTGCTATGCCCGCCGCGGCGACGTAGAGGTACGCGGGCAATGCGCTGAGCAGGTCCAGCTGGTGCATGCGCAGCGCGACCGCGACGAAGAGCAAGGCCGTTGTCAGCTCGACAAGCGGGTACCGTACGCCTATCCGCACACCACAGTCGGCGCACCGGCCACGAAGGACGAGCCACCCGAGCACCGGGATGTTGTGCCGATGCCGGACCCCGTTGCCGCAAGCGGGGCAGCGCGACGGGGGCGTCACCAGCGACTCGCCCCGAGGCACGCGGTGAATCACGACGTTGAGGAACGAACCCACCGCCAAACCCAGCAATAACGTCACCGGAAGCAGAAAAGCGAGCTGGGTAACATGCACGGCCCTATCATGACGGCTGGCTCCGGCCGGCTGCGACGGGGAAGCGCAGGCCAACCGCTGCTCAGCGCGCGAACACCGACCTGAGCAACGGACGCCCGCACCGCCAACCCCGCGTCAAACGGCACGGGGACCTGAACGCTTACCCGCGCGGTCGGCTACGGCCCGTCGGCGAGCACGGTGGGCGCCAACCGTTTGCGATAAGCGGCGTGGACGGTGGGCCGAGGCGCTGCGTCCGCAGGCCCTTGGGCGTCAGCCGCGGCGGTACCGGCCGCGCTCGTGGATCAGCGGCGCGGCGTGGGCGGCGGCGAGTTCGACCCGCTCGATGACCGCCTCCACCAGCAGCGACCAGCCCATCTCGGTAGCGCCCACCAGGCGGCAGCCGGCCCAGCTGCGCCCCCGCGGCACCGGGCCCCACTCGGTGTGCTCCCACTCGCCCGTGGCGAACAGCCCGCCGGGCGCCGGCATCAGCCCGGCGAACTTGTCCGCGAGTTGGCGGTCCTCCTCCTCGAGCAGGCTGACCGCGAACCGGCCGGCCGACTCGGCGGCCTCCCACAGGTCGCTCTCCTCGTCGACCAGCCCGAGCACGCGGCCCGGATCGCCGTCGACGACCAGCATGGACGAGACGGTCAGGCCCTTGTCGCCCTGCCGTTCGCCGGCCGCGGTCCACAGCGTGACGGCGGCTGGCAGCCGCCCTCGCAACCGCCGGATGGGCGACTTCAGCTCGTCCGGCGTGGCGAACGGATCGGAGGCGTGGATGCTCATCGCCTCATTGTCGCTGCCTGCGGCTGCCGAGCGGCGCGGCCCTGTTCACCTGGCTGCTCGGCCTGCACTCGAGCTCCTCGCTCGCTCGCCCTGGGCTGCACGCTGATGGGCACCGCCACCGGCGAGGCCGAGTCGTTCGGTCAGGCCCGCTTCGGAGTGACGGCCGCCAGGACCTCCGGCGCGCGGCGCTGCAGCAGGTTGCCGGCCAGCCGGGTGCCCAGCCAGGCTAGGGCGAAGCCCCACGCCAGGCCGATCGGCAGCAACACCCACGACACGGCGTCCGGCAGGAGCAGGAACGCGATCGCCAACGGCGCGGTCAGCGCCCAAGTCGCGAACATGCTCACGAACGACAGAAGGCCCTTCGCGCCGCCGCGACCGGTGTTCATGGCGAACGGGTTGGTGGTGTCGGGCATCGGGTACGGGACGAGGACCGAGGTGATGCCGGACGCGCCGACCGAGATGCCGAAGGCGCACAGCCCCACCCCGAGGGCGGCCGGCAGCTGGGCGGTGTGCCCACCGACGATCGCCACCACGACCGTGACGGCGCTGAGCAGCGGCAACGTCAGGATGCCGACCGCCAGCGCGCGGGCGGCGAGCTCCACCTGGCCGGGCACGCTGGCGAGGATGTGCAGCGCATACGCCGTGCCGTCGTTGCCGAACTGGTTGACCAGCACCAGGCCGACGAACGCGCCCGCGACCATCAGGGATATCACGATGGCGCCGTGGCCGACCGGCCGGTGCTGGCCAGGGTTTGCGAGCCCGAGCGTGAACGCGAACGGGATCACCACGGAGGTGGCCAGCAGGGAGACGAGGCTGGCCCGCCGGCGCGGGTCGCGCAGCCAGTACCGCACCTCTCGGGCGATGAGGCCGGACAAGCGGGTCGGCGGCATGAAGCGCAGGGCGCGTGGGATGAGGGCACGCACCGGGCTCTCGACGGTGGCGGAACGTCGGGCACCGGGGCCGGCCGCGCTGCCGACCATCGCCGACTCGATCGTCCGCAGCCACCACCACAGCAGCAGCGCGACGCCGGCCACGCCGATGAGCAAGCGGGCGGCGACGAGCGCCCAGCGGCCGTCGATGGCGTCGACATAGGCGACGTACGGCGCGGCGAGCGGCGTCCAGGACAGCACCCGGGCGATCGCGGTGGCCTGCGGCGACTCGCCCCGGCCGACGAGCGCGAAGACGAGCTGGAAGATGGGGTTGCACGAGATGCCCATGAGGGCGAGGAGCAGCGCGGCGAGGTCGCGGACCCGGCGCGAGCGCAGCATTCGGGCGAACGCACTGGTCACCGCGCGGCTCACGGCGACGCAGACGCAGAGCCCGACGAGCGCGCCGAGGACCGCGACGATCGCCGGGGCCGGACCGTTGTCCACGGCACCGATGACCGAGCCGAGCGTGGCGAGCAGCGTGACAATCGGTGGGACGCCGATGAACGCGGCGGCGAGCATGCCCAGCACCAGCGTGCGGCGCGGCACGGGCAACAACGCGAAGCGGGCCGGGTCGAGGGTCTCGTCGACGCCGAACAGCAGGGGGATGAAGATCCAGGCGAGCACCACGGCGGCGCCGGCGAACGCGGCCACCGTCGGACGCAGGTGGGGGCCGGCCATACTGCTGCCGGCGAAGGCGGCGAAGCCTAGGAACGCAACCCACAGCCCGAACAGCGCACCGAGGAGCACGACGATGAGCCGCGAGTGCCGGCCGAACCAGCGCGACCTGCCGCCGAGCTGTCGCCGGCCCGGCCGCAGCGTGTTGCGCAGGATGCGCAGCTTGAGCCGCACGAAGTAGGCGACCCGCGGCCGTCCGCGACCGTCAACGGCCGGCGGCGCCTGCAGCTGCGGCAGCGGCGGCTCCGCAGGCGCCGGCCGCTGCTGCGGCATCTGCGCCTCCGGGCCCGACGCCCCTGGGCCCTGCGCCTCCGGGCCCTGCGCGGGCGGGGGCGTCACAGCCACGACAGCTCAGCGCCCGTCGCCACGCGGCCGCCGACGACGTCGACGAAGACGTCCTCGAGCTCGCGGCCGCCGCGCACCTCCTCCGTGGTGCCCACGACCTTGATCTGCCCGTCGGCCAGGATCGCGATGTGCGTGCACAGCCGCTCGACCACGGCCATCACGTGGCTGGAGAAGATCACCGTGCCGCCGTTGCGCACATAGCGGGTCAGGATGTCGCGGATCAGCGCGCCGGAGACCGGGTCGACGGCCTCGAACGGCTCGTCGAGCACCAGCAGCCGCGGCGCGTGCAGCATCGCGCAGGCCAGGCCGATCTTCTTCTTCATGCCGGCGGAGTAGTCGACGACCAGGGTGCGCCCGGCGTCGGCGAGGCCCAGCACGTCGAGCAGCTCGGCCGCCCGGGCGTCGACCACGTCCTGCGGCAGGCCGCGCAGCAGGCCGGTGTACGCCAGCAGCTCGCTGCCGGAGAGCCGGTCGAACATGCGCGCCGAGTCGGGCAACGCGCCGAGGCGCCGCTTGGCCTCGACCGGGTCGGACCACACGTCGTGGCCGAGCACATACGCATGGCCGGCGTCCGGGCGCAGCAGCCCGACGGCCATGGACAGGGACGTGGTCTTGCCAGCGCCGTTCGGGCCCAGCAGGCCGAAGAACGATCCCGTCGGTACATCGAGGTCGACGCCCGCGACCGCGACCTTGTCATCGAAACGCTTGGTGAGCCCCCGTAACGCGAGGGCCGAACTCGGCTCGCGATCCGTCACACCCTGAACGTAGGTCACGCTGTCCACCCCTGCCACCCCGCTGACGGTACGTGGCGGGTTACATCCGCAGCGCGTCGGGCGCGTGCAACCGAAGCATGATCGCTCCAACGCCCGCGGGCAAACGGTGCCTTGTCAGCAGGGAGACCAGGATCATCACCAGAAAGGCCAGCGGTACGGACCAAGCGGCTGGCTGGGTCGTGAGCACGCCGGCCCAGCCGTCGAGCGGGCCGCCGAGGACCGTCAGCAGTACCGCGAAGGCCGCCGCCCCGCCCCCGGCGACGATCCCGGCGGCGGCGCCGAACGCGGTGAGCCCGCGCCACCAGATGCCGAGCACGAGCAGCGGGCAGAAGCTCGACGCCGCGACGGCGAAGGCCAGCCCGACCACCTGAGAGACGTCCAGGCTCGCCACGAACAGCGCGAGTATCAGTGGTACCACCCCGGCGACCAGCGCCGAGCGGCGGAAGTCGCGGACCGAGCCGTGGCCGAGCACGTCGGTGGACAGCACGCCGGCGACGCTGGTCAGCAGGCCGGACGAGGCTGACAGGAACGCGGCGAACGCGCCCGCCGCGACCAGCGCGCTGAGTAGCCGGCCGGTCACGCTGCCTCCGAGGGCCGCGTGCGGCAGCAGCACCACGACGGCGTCGGTGTTGCCGGTCATGAGCAGCTGCGGGGTGTAGACGCGGCCGAGCACGCCGTAGAGGGTCGGAGTCAGATAGAACACGCCGACCAGGCCGAGCACGACGAGGGTGGTACGCCGGGCGGCCGACCCGTCGGGGTTGGTGTAGAAGCGCACGAGCACGTGCGGCAGGCCCATGGTGCCCAGGAACGTGGCCAGAATCAGCGAGTAGGTGGCGAAGAGGTCCTGGGAATGCTGGCCGGGGAGCAGCCAGCCGGCGGGGGAGTTGTCGGACACCGCCGACACCCGGGGTACGACCGCGGCTTCTGGAAAGATCAGGACCGTGCCCTCCGTGGCGGTGTGCTCGCCGGGCGTGAGAACGAGCGGGCCGGTCAGCGGGGCGTCGTCGAGAACGCCGCGCACGGTGACCTCGGTCGGCTCGGTCACGGTCAGCCGGGTCGGGTGGTCGATCGCGATGGTGGTCGCGGCCGCGAAGCGCGGCCCGTCGGGGGCGGTGAGCGCCGGCCGGCCGTCGTGCTGCCACTGCATGAGCAGGAACACCAGCGGTATGGCGAGGGCAGTGAGCTTCAGCCAGTACTGGAACGCCTGCACGAACGTGATCGAGCGCATCCCGCCGAGCGCCACGTTGAGCGTCACGACGACGCCGACGACCAGCGCGCCGAGGGCGTACGGCGCGCCCGTCACCGTCTGCAGCGTGAGCCCAGCACCCTGTAACTGCGGGACCAGGTAGAGCCAGCCGATGAACATCACGAACGCGGTGGCGAGCTTGCGCAGCCGCTTGGAGCGCAGCCGGACCTCGCAGAAGTCCGGCAGGGTGAAGGCACCCGAGCGGCGTAGCGGCGCGGCCACGAAGAGCAACAGCGCCAGGTAGCCGGCGGCGAACCCGACCGGGTACCACAGCACGTCCACGCCGTGCTTGAGCACCAGGCCGGCGACGCCGAGGAAGCTCGCCGCGGACAGGTACTCGCCGCCGATCGCCGCCGCGTTCCAGGTCGGGCTGACCATCCGCGAGGCGACCAGGAAGTCCGAGGTGGTGCGGGCGAAGCGCAGCCCGTAGAGGCCGATGGCGACGGTGACCAGCGTGACCAGCACAACGGCCGTCACCGAAAACGAACTCATGCCGTCACCTCCGCCCAGTCCGGCTCGATAGGGCTTCGCGCTGATCGACCCAGACCAGGCGCCGCTTCGCTCCGGCGGCGGCATGAGTTGCACCTGCGCCCCTGATGAGCGGCCCCTTCGCTCTGCTCCGGACCGCTCACGCGGGCGGCTGCTGGCCGCGGTCCTCGACCAGGGCCAGGAACTCCTGCTCGTTGCGCTCGGCCAGGTGCACGTAGACGAGGCCGATCACGTAGAGAAATGGGTACGCCAGCGCGCCGAGCAGCAGCCAGGGCAGCGAGACGCCGAACAGCCGGGCGTGCGCCACGGCCGGCGCGGCCGCGAACAGCAGCGGCAGGCCGCCGAGCCCGACGGCGACCACGGCGGCGAGCCGGACGGCCACGGACAGTTGCGCCCGCACGAGGCCGCGGGCCAGCGCCGCGCCGACCGGGCTCTGCTCCTCCAGCTCCGCGCGGGCTCGCGCGGGCCGGATCCGGGCGCGGGAGACGTCACCGAGCACCACGCGCACACGCGGAGTTGGCGGCTCCATAGACGGCAGTCTTGCAACGTCCGCGAAACAAAAGCAAGGGCCGACGTCCCCCGTCCGAACGTCGGCCCGGCTCTTTCCGCAGTACCGGGGAGGTACTGCGTCAGGCCGGCAACGTCACGCGAATCCGGCAGCCGGGAAGGTTGTCGGGCTGCTCGACGACGGCGATCGTGCCATCATGCAACTGCGTGAGCCACTGGGCGATGGCCAGGCCGAGCCCGGTGCCGCCGCCAGACGCGCGGGCGCCGCGGGTGAAGCGCTCGAAGACGCGCTCGCGCTCGGCGTGCGGGATGCCGAGGCCCTCGTCGGCGACCTCGATCATGACGCGGCCGGCCTCGCGGCGGCCGAGGATCGTCACCGTCCCGCCGTCAGGGCTGTGCCGGGTGGCGTTGTCGACGAGGTTGGTCAGGACGTGGTGCAGGCGCGCTCGGTCGGCGCTGACCAGCGCGTTCTCGGGGAAGGAGCAGGAGAGGTACTCGACCTTGTGGCCGGCCGCCACCGCCTTGACCTCGGCCTCGGCGACGACCTCGTGGAGGAGGTCCTCGAAGTGGAAGAGCTCGCGGTCCAGGGGTACGACTCCGGCGTCCAACCGAGAGATGTCCAGCAGCTCCGTCACCAGCCGGCCCAGCCGCTCGGTCTGTGCCAGCGCGGTGCGCAGCGTGGCCGGGTCGGGCTCCGCGACGCCGTCGACGATGTTCTCGAGCACCGCCTGCAGCGCGGAGATCGGGGTGCGCAGCTCGTGGGAGACGTTGGCGATGAGCTCGCGGCGCTGCTGGTCGGCGGTGGCGAGCTCGCTCACCATCTGGTTGAACGCGACGGCGAGCTGGCCGACCTCGTCCTTGGAGGTGGCGCGGACCCGCGTGGAGTAATCGCCGCGGGCCATCGCCCGGGCGGCGGCGGTCATCTCCCGCAGCGGGCGGGTCACCCCGTGAGCCAGCACCTGCGAGGTGACCAGGCCGGCGGTGAGCGCAATGTACGTCGTGTTGGGCGGGATCCAGCCGATGCCGATCCAGAACACGCCGAGGCCGGCGCTGGCCGAGGCGAGCAGCAGGACGGCCAGCTTGAGCTTGATCGACCGCAGCGGATCGAGCGGGCGCGGCAGCAGATCGGCAATCTTCTTCAGGCTTCGGTTCACGCCGTGACCTCCGTACCACTCACGCCGTGACCCCCGCTCCGCTCCGGCTGCGGCATGAACTGCACCTGCGTTCCTGATGAGCGGCCACTCCGCTCCGCTCCGTACCACTCACGCCGTGACCCCGCTCCGCTCATGCGGACTCCAGCGCGTAGCCGACGCCGTGGACCGTGCGGATGAGGTCGGCACCCAGCTTCCGGCGCAGCGCCTTGATGTGACTGTCGACCGTGCGGGTGCCCGACGCGTCCGCCCAGCCCCACACCTCGGCGAGCAGCCGCTCGCGGGGCAGGACCGTGCGCGGGCGGGCGGCCAGATTGACGAGCAGGTCGAACTCGGTCGGCGTCAGGTGTGCCTCGAGGCCGGCGCGGGTGACCCGCCGCTGCGCCCGGTTGATCTCGAGGTCGCCGAGAACGATCGGGGTCTGGTCGGGATCCGGCTGTACCTGCGCGAGGCGCTCGAGCCGCCGCAGCAGGACGTGCACGCGGGCGGCGAGCTCGCGCATCGAGAACGGTTTGGTCAGGTAGTCATCGGCGCCGACGGCGAGCCCGACGAGCATGTCGGTCTCGTCGTCACGCGCGGTCAGCATCAGTACCGCGACGGGGCGATCGGCCTGGATGCGCCGGCACACCTCGAGGCCGTCGAAGCCGGGCAGCATCACGTCGAGCACCACGAGGTCGGGCCGGATCAGCTTGGCCGCCGCAACCGCGGACGGTCCGTCGTGGGCTGTGTCCACGGAGAAGCCCTCGGCGCGAAGCCGCACCGCGATCGACTCCGCGATCATGCGCTCGTCGTCCACGACGAGCACGCGGCGACGCTCCCCAGCTGCGTTCATGCATTGCAGCGTATTCGCACGTCGTGCAGGCACTCGGTCGGCGATGTGGAGGGATTGTGGAGACCTCGGCCGCCGTTGGGCGCCCCGGACCGGACCAGATCCGCATATGTCACGACATGGCCGGATGATGCTCGGTGGCGCGGCTGTCAGTCAGGTCCAGGACTTGGCCGCGCGGACCAGGCGGTCCTTGAGCTCGCGCGTGTGCCGGCGCGACACGGGCAGCTCGTGATCGTCGATCAGCACCACATAACCGGTGTTCGTCATGCGCAGCTCGGTGATGAGCCTGAGCTGTACGAGGTACGACCGGTGGATCCGCACGAACCCGGCTTCGGCCCAGCGCTCGGCGAGCGCGGCCAGCGAGACCCGGACGAGGTGCGAGGCGTCCGCGGTGTGCAGGCGCGCGTAGTCGCCCTGCGCCTCGACCCAGCGCACCGACGAGCGGGGCAGCATCCTTGTCGTGCCGGCGAGCTCCACCGGGATCGTCGGGTCGTCCTGGCGGTCGCGGTGGGCGGCGACGGCCGGGTGCGTGGGGACCAGACGGGTGGCCAGCACCCGGCGCAGCGACTCGGCGATACGGTCGCGGCGGACGGGTTTGCGCACGTAGTCGGCGACGCCGAGATCGAACGCCTCGGCGGCGCGGTCGTCGTATGCGGTCACGAAGACCACCGCCGGCGGCTTGGCGAACCGGCCGAGCACGCGGGCCAGTTCCATGCCGTCCAGCCCGGGCATGCGGATGTCGAGAAAGACGGCGTCCACGTCGGCGTCGCGCAGCACGCGCAGCGCCTCGGTGGCGTCCCCGGCGGTGTACAGGCGCCCGACCCGCGGGTCGGCGCGCAGCAGGTACGCCAGCTCGTCGAGGGCCGGCACCTCGTCGTCGACGGCAAGCACGCGCAGAAATCCCTGTCCGGTCACGCGCCCTCCTCGCTTCGCTCGTCGGTTGCGTGACCTGAAGGCTGAGCCAGCCGGTGCCCGGCCCCTCCGCTCCGCTCCGGACCGGTCACGCGCCCTCCTCGCTTCGCTCGTCAGTTACGTGACCTGAAGACTGAGCCAACCGGTGCCCGGCCCCTCCGCTCCGCTCCGGACCGGTCACGCGCCCTCCTCGCTTCGCTCGTCGGTTACGTGACCTGAAGACTGAGCCAACCGGTGCCCGGCCCCTCCGCTCCGCTCCGGACCGGTCACGCGCCGCTCCTCACTCCCGGGTGGAACTTCGGCACGCGCATGCTCACCTTGGTGCCGGCGTCGGGCGCGGTCTCGACCACCACCCCGAAGCCGTCACCGAAGACCGAACGTAGCCGATCGTCGACGTTGCGCAAGCCCACGTGCTGTCCGGCGTCGATCGCGTCGTCGGAGTCGAGCAGCGCGGCCGGGTCCATGCCGACGCCGTCGTCCTCGACGGTGATGTGACACTCGGCCCCCGCGTCCCGCGCCACAATGCTGACCGTCCCCATGCCCGGTTTGCGAGACAGCCCGTGCCGCACGGCATTCTCGACCAGCGGCTGCAGGCACAGGAAGGGCAGCGTCACCGGCAGCACCTCGGGGGCGATCTGCAGCCGGACCTGCAGTCGTTCGCCGAAGCGGGCCCGCTCGATGGTGAGGTACCGGTCGATGGAACGCAGCTCCTCGGCAAGGGTGGTGAACTCGCCGTGTGCGCGGAAGGAGTACCGCGTGAACTCGGCGAACTCCAGGATCAGCTCCCGGGCCAGCTCGGGGTCGGTGCGCACGAAGCTGGCGATCGCGGTCAGCGCGTTGTAGATGAAGTGCGGGCTGATCTGCGCGCGGAGGGCGCGCACCTCGGCGCGGGCCAGGCGGGCCCGGGAGGTGTCGAGCTCGGCCAGCGCGAGCTGGGTGCCGACCCAGCGGGCGGTCTCGGCCGTGGCCTGGACCAGGCCCGGCGCGGGCGGTCCGTCGGACAGCGCGACCAGCGCACCCTCCCGCTGGGCGAGCGGGACGACCACGGCGCCGCGGATCTGGCAGTCGACCACGTCGCACGGCAGTTCGCGGCTGCCCAGGACGGTCGGCCGCCCGGCCGTCACGGCCCTGGCCGCACCCGCGGCGGCCTGATCGCAGTGATGCTCGCCGGCCCCGTCGAACGCCAGCACCCGTCTCGCGTCGGTGACCACGATCCCGGCCGCCCCGGTGAGCGTGCGCAGATGCCGGATCGCCTTGCCGGCCGCCGCCTCGGTGAGCCCGTTGCGCAACGGCTCGGCGGCGAGTTCGGCGATGTGCAGCACGTCGTACGTCGCCCGCTGCGCCGCGGTCGCGATGGCGCGCCGGCCGCGCAGCCGGATGACCGCGTACACGGCGCCGCCGAGCGCGGCGGCAAGCACGACGACGACCAGCCCGGCCGCGAGGTTCGCTCCCACGCCCGCCATGGTGACCCCGCACCCGCGGGTTTGGATAGCTGGGACTGGGAGCTAATAGGCGCCCTTGCGGAACATGACCACGCCGATCGTGCGCCACAGGGTGTGCAGGTCCAGGACCAGGGACCAGTTGTCCACGTAGTACAGGTCCAGGCGCACCGCGTCGTCCCAGCTCAGGTCGCTTCGGCCGGAGACCTGCCACAGGCCCGTGATGCCGGGGCGGACCAGCAGGCGGCGGCGGACGTCGCCCAGGAAGTCGCCGTCCTCGGCGGGGAGGGGGCGGGGGCCGACCAGGGACATCTCGCCCACGAGGACGTTGATCAGCTGCGGCAGCTCGTCGATCGAAGTCGCGCGCAGCCACTTGCCGACCCTGAAGATGCGCGGGTCGTTCTTTATCTTGAAGAGCAGGCCGTCGCTCTCGTTCTGGTCGTGCAGCGTGGCCAGCCGCTCCTCCGCGTCGACATACATCGTCCGCAGCTTCCAAACGCGGAACGTCCTGCCCTCGCGGCCGATGCGCGTCTGGCGGAAGAAGATGGGGCCCGGGTCGGAAAGTTTGATTGCCAGCGCCACGAGCGGGAAGAAGGGCAGCACGATGAGTAGGCTCAGCAGGGCCAGCACCCGGTCGATCACGTTCTTGAACAGCCAGCCGACGCCGGAGAGCTTCGGCTCCTCGACGTATAGCAGCGGGATGCCCTCGATCGGGCGGATGTGCACGCGCGGGCCCGCGATGTCGGTCAGCTGGGGCGCCACGGCCAGGTCGATGCCGGTGCCCTCGAGCTGCCAGGCGAGCCGGCGCAGCTCGACCGGCTCGGCGCTGGCGGAGCCGCAGACGGCGATCGTGTCGGCGTTGAGCTCGCGCACCAGCGAGAGGATGTCGCGGCCGGCGTGCACGGGCACCGGCGTGACGGTGCTCGCCCGCGGGGCGTAGCCCTCGGTGAGGTGGATGCCGACCGGCACGAGGCCGGCGGCGGGGTCGCGGGCGATCGTCGCGTGGACCTCGAGGGCCTCCTGCAGGGTGCCGATGAGCAGCATCCGGTGGGTCGCCAGGTGAAACCTCGTGCGCGCGAACGCGAGCGCGCGCCTGGCGATGTACCGCAGAATCAGCACGTTGACGAGCCCGCAGACGAGCGCGGCGCCGCACGCGAACCGCGACGCGTCGATCTTGAAGGCGAACGCCGCGAACGCGACAATGGCCACGACCGTCCAGGAGGCGCGGACCACTCGCTTGAACTCGTCAGTGCCGGTGCCGAGGTAGCGGCGATCGTAGGCGCCGTGACCCCACAGCGCAAGCAGCCACACCGCGGGCAGCAGCACGAAGGATACGAGAGCGAACAGCTGCGGATTGTTCTGGAAGCCGGAGTCGGCCAGCGGTAGCTTGCGGGCGACGGTCGACGCCAGCGCCGCCGCGCCCGTGTCGAGCAGGACCAGCATCGCCGCATAGGGACGGTGCCAGCGGGCGGCGCGCTTGGTGCGCTGCCAGGTCGAGCGCGGCACTCCGGTGGCCCCCGGGGGAGCCACCGCATGGTCGGGCAGAATCTCGAAGCTGTCGAGTTCACCCAAGGTCGATCTCCGGCTCGGCGAAGTGGCCGGACGTTGGAGACTAGCGGTCACCTCAGTGCGTCCTCTCGCACCGCGATTCGCGGATCGCGGCGCTGCTCTGCTCGGCCGGTCGTGTCTCAAGTCCGCGTGGTCTGCTGGTTCACGGACACCGGAAAGCACGTGCACAGTGTCCCATGGCGGCCGGAGCTACCGATGACGACCGCACGACACTAGTTGCTCAACGTATTCGCTGTCGAGTGCACTGGCGTAGGGCGGACAGAACTCCGTGTGACAATCACCCCGAGTAGCACAGCCCCCACCAAAGCACACAGAAGGGGTGCCACGCTGCCGGCCGGCGGCGTCCAGCCGCCGCCGAACGGGTTGAGGCCCGCGGTGACGCCCCGCTCGAACCGGGTCATGACCCTGGTCAGGGCATAGAGCTGTATCGGTACCGTCAGCGCCGCACAAGCCAGCACCAGTCGATCCAGCCATCCGCGATCCGACAACCACCGTGCGTAGCGGTCCGCCAACGGTGCTAGGAGCACCACGCCCACGCCGAGCGGCATGACGTACCGGCCGTGCGCGAAGTGCCCGACCTTCGGCGCGAAGTACAGCTCCAGGGCCACCAGCAGCGCCACGCTGCCGGCGAACGCGGCAGCGATCCCGAGCCGCAGCCGCCAGTCGCCGAGCCACACGGCGGGCACGACGAGGGCGGCGACGAGGAGGTACCACAGCCCGATCACGGCGATCGAGAGCGTCATCTCGCCGTAGTTGAACTGGCCGACGATCTGGCGGGCCCAGAACTCGGCCCGCGAGTGCAGGATGTCGTTCAGGATCGCCCCGGAGGTCGCCGGCGGCACCGGGCGGCCCTGGCCCAGGTCGCTGCCGCGGGACGCGATGGCGGCCCAGAACACGGCGAACCCGGCGCCGAGCGCGGCCGGGACCAGAAACGCGCGGCGCAGCAGCTCGCGCGGGTGCGTCCGTGTCACGAAGAGCGACAGCGCGAGCACCGCCAGCACGAAGAACGGGCCGAGATCACGAACGGTGAACAGCAGCACCGAGGCCACGCCGGCCGCCCCCCAGGCCCGGCGCGGCACCGCGACGAACAGCAGCGCGGCCGCGCTGATCTCCAGCCCGTTCGGGTTGATCGACCCGGCCAGGTCGGCCAGCATCGGCGTCGTGACGAGGAGCACGGCCAGCGCGAGCAGCCGATTCCCGCTTGCCGACGCGCCCCTTAAGGCCAGTGCCAGGGCCCACGCGAGCAGCAGCGCGGACAACGCGGCCGACAGCAGCCGCGCCCAGATCAGGCCGGCGCCGTCGGGACTGATCCGCAGCGGCAGCCCGACCAGCGCGTAGTAGACCGGGCTGTACCTCGCCGCGGCACTGGGCACCAGCATGTTGGTCCGGTCACCGTTGGCGATCAGGCAGGATGCGGGGCGGTACGCCGGGCCGTCGATCCAGGTGCAGTCCGCGTTGCCGGGCAGCAGGCTGCGTGGGCCGGCGAACGCGCTCGTCTCGATCCCGCTCGCGTCCGTGGCACGCTCGTGTGGCAGCCACTGCCCGGTCCAGACCGCGAAGGCGCGGACGAGGTGCTGCTTCTCGTCGTACGTCCCGTTCACGGGCAGGGCGAGGGCCCACGCGCTGCCGAGGAGGAAGAATGCGGCGAAGGCCGCGACGAACGCAGGGCGAACGCGGCTCAACGCACGAGCTTTGAGAGCCGGCGGTCCGCCAATGGCTTGCCGCTGGTCTGGCACGTCGGGCAGTACTGCAACGACGTGTCCGCGAACGACACCTCGCGCACCGTGTCGCCGCAGACCGGGCAGGGCAGGCCGGTGCGCGCGTGCACGGCGAGCCCGGAGCGCTTCTCGGACTTCAGCGTGGCAGCCTTCTGCCCCACGGAGCGCGCCACGGCGTCGGTCAACACGGTGCGCATGGCCGCGTGCAGCCGCGCCATCGCCTCGTCGGTGATCTTGTTGGTCAACGCGAAGGGTGACATCTTCGCCGTGTGGAGGATCTCGTCGGAGTAGGCGTTGCCCACCCCGGCGAGGATGGTCTGATCGGTGAGGACTCCCTTGATCTGCCCGCGGCGGGAGCGCATGGCCGCGGCGAAGTCCTCGGCGCTCACCGACAGCGCGTCCGGCCCCAGCCGGGACACCCCCGGGACCAGGCGCGGATCGGTCACGAAATACGCCGCCAGGCTCTTCTTCGTGCCCGCCTCCGTCAGATCGAAGCCGGACTCGTCGTCGAGGCGCACACGCAGCGCGATCGGGCCGGAACCGGGCTTGAGCGGCGTCTTGGCGTTGAAGGAGTCGCGGTAGTGCAGC
The DNA here is from genome assembly GCF_040300025.1 of Dactylosporangium sp. NPDC000555. Lineage (NCBI taxonomy): Bacteria > Bacillati > Actinomycetota > Actinomycetes > Micromonosporales > Micromonosporaceae > Dactylosporangium > Dactylosporangium sp. NPDC000555. The sequence continues at coordinate 36,799 of NZ_JBEPDB010000008.1, forward strand.
CAGCCGGCACGGGCCAGGTGGACGACCAGGTGAAGATCGGAGCCGATATGCACGTCGAGGAACTTGCCGTGCCGGGAGGCGCCGGTGATCGGGCGGCCGGCCGCGGCGGTGATCGGGGGGTCGAAGGTCTTCAGCGCGCTGATCGCGGAGACCTCGATGCGGTCGATGGTGTGGCCGGCGGCGCGCTCCCGCAGGAACGCGGCGAGCGCCTCGACCTCGGGAAGCTCGGGCACCCGTCCAGTCTGCCGCAAAACACGGTCCGTAGGCTGCCTGCATCATGAAGGTCGTCGTCGCGCACAACCGGTACGCATCCGGGCAGCCGTCCGGCGAGAACGTGATCGTCGATGCCGAGATCGCGCAGCTCGGCGCGGCCGGCGTCACCGTGGTGCCCTTCCTGCGCAGCTCGGACGAGATCGGCACGTTCACGACGGCGCAGAAGGTGCTGCTGCCGCTCTCCCCGCTCCGCAACGGCGCGTCGCTGCGTGCGCTGTCCGCGGTGATAAAAGCGGAAAAGCCGGATTTGGTACACCTACACAATCCGTATCCGCTGATCTCCCCCTCGATCGTGAAGACCGCACACGCCCACGGCGTCCCGGTCGTGCACACCGTCCACAACTACCGGCAGGTCTGCGCGCCGGGCCTGTACTTCCGCGACGGGCACATCTGCACGCAGTGCCGGGGCCGGACGTTCCCCACGCCGGCCATCACGCACGCGTGTTATCGCGGCTCCAAGGCGCAGTCGGCGGTCATGGCGGCCACCCTGACGTACCACCGCGGCACGTGGAAGCAGGTCGACCACTTCGTCGCGCTGACCGACCGCATCGCCGCCCACCTCGCCGACTTCGGCATCCCCGCCGAGCGCATCACCGTGAAGCCCAACGGCATCCCGGACGCCGGCGTGGCGACCGAGCCCGGCAACGGCTTCCTCTACGCCGCGCGGCTGACCCCGGAGAAGGGCCTCGAGCTGGTGCTGGACGCCTGGTCGCGGCACGACGACGGAGCGCTCGGGCCGCTGCGGATCATCGGCGACGGGCCGCTGCGCCCGCGCGCCGAGCGGGCCGCGGCCGAACGCGGGGACGTCACCTACCTCGGGCCGGTCGACAACGCCACCGTGCGCGCCGAGGTGGCCCGCGCCGCCTGCGTGATCGCCGCCTCCACCTGGCACGACGTGCTCCCGACGATCATTCTCGAGGCGCTGTCCGGCGGCCGCCCGGTGCTGGTCACCGACCGGGGCGGGATGCCGTACCTGACCGGCGAGGCCGGCTGGGTCGTCGAGCCCGACGCCACCTCGCTGGCCGACGGGCTGCGCAAGGCACACGAGGGCGCGGCGGCGCTGGCCCCGGTGGCGCGGGCGCGCTACGAGTCGCAGTTCGCCCCGGACGTGCTCACCGAGCGGCTGATCGGCGTGTACCGAGCGGTTCTCGAGCGCGGCGCCGGCCCGGCGGCGGGCTGATCACAGCCCGCTCAGACCGGAGCCTCGCTGGGCTTCTGTGGAACGTCCGCACGCGGCGCGGGTGTGCCCGGCGGCGGGCCGACCGACTTCAGGGCGTAGGCGTACAGGATCACCATGCAGATCAGGCCGACGGTCGAGCCGGTCAGCAGGCCCCACGCGGCGCCGTGCAGCCCGCCCCAGTCCGCGCCGAGGGTCAGGCCGCTGAGCGAGACCGTGGCGAACACGACGTACTGCAGGAACAGCATCCGCGCCCGGTGCATCCCGCGCATCGCCGCGGTGAAGGGCACCTGCAGCAGGTACACCGCGCCCTGCAGCGCGATCGGCAGGGCCAGCGGGGCGGCCTCGGCGAACTTGTGCGTGTGCACGAGCACGAACGAGACCACCGGCCAGACGATCAGCACCATCAGCACGCCGAGGATGGCGAAGACGGTGGCCAGCCGCTGGGTCTGGCGGCGCAGCGCCAGGGCAGCCTCGATGCCCTCCGGGCCCGGCTTGGCGGCGGTTGCGGCGTTGCGGGAGGCGCGTGGGACGAGCAGGCTCTGGATCGCGGTGATCAGGTTCTGGATCGGCGAGAGCTGCACGGTCTGCACGAAGCGCAGGTTGCCCAGGTCGACCTTGGAGAGCCGGCCGGCGACGACGAAACTGATCGCGAGCACCTGCACCTGGGCCACGATCGCGGTGGCGGTGAACCAACTGGACAAGTGTCGGGTCTCCGACAGCCAGGCTGGCGGGCTGCCCCGCCACGGCAGGCGGCGCTCGCGCACCAGGTAGACGGTGGCGCCGGCGGTGGCGCCGAGGCCCCAGACCGTCAGCAGGCCGGCGGCGCTGGAAGTGTGCGTTACGATCATGACGGCGACCATGACCGCCTGGGTGCCGGCCCAGACCAGGTCGATGCCGAGGGCCTTGTCCGGGCGCCGGTCGGCGAGATAGTCGCAGCGTGCCGTGTCGTGCAGCATGATCGGCACCATGAACGGCGCGAGCCAGATGAGCTTGCCCAGGTCGATCTCGCCCGTGTTGGGCCAGACGGCCCAGAGCACCACGAAGATCACGGTGGCGACCACGCCGGAGCACAGCGCGGTGGCCACGCCGTTGCGGGCCAGCCGCACGCGGGGCTCCCCGTCGTACCGCGACGCCAGCGCCAGCAGCACGTCGCCGACGACCGCGCGGTTCATGTACATGGCGAAGTAGCCCACGGCGAGGGCGAGCGCCAGCGCGCCGAACTGCTCCTTCGGCAGCAAGATGCCACCCAGGAGGGTGTTCGCCGAGTTGGCGGCGGCGATGACCACCTGGTCCAGCAGGCCCGCGCCGACGAAGCGAGAAGCGCCGCCCAACCCCTGCAATCGGCGCAATAACGGGCGTAGGTTCACGAGCCGGAATGGTCGCGATCGAGATTCACGAGAGGCACCTTACGTGACCTGCGTGTGACCGGACCATCCGACTTTTGCCGCAATCACCAGCTCACGTCGAGAGGTTTACCCTCCGCGTAACCCGCGGCGCTCTGCACGCCGACCGTCGCGCGCTCGGCGAACTCGGCCATGTCGGCGGCGCCCGCGTAGGTGCAGGCGCTGCGCACCCCGGCCACGATCTCGTCGAGGATGTCCTCCACGCCGGGGCGGCGCGGGTCGAGGTACATCCGGGAGGAGGAGATCCCCTCCTCGAACAGTGCCTTGCGGGCGCGCTCGTAGGCCGTGTCGTCGGCCGTGCGGCGGCTCACCGCGCGGGCCGAGGCCATGCCGAAGTTCTCCTTGTAGAGCCGGCCGTCGGGGTCGCGGCGCGGGTCGCCGGGCGACTCGTGGGTGCCGGCCAGCCAGGAGCCGATCATCACGTTGGAGGCGCCGGCGGCGAGGGCCAGGGCCACGTCGCGCGGGTGGCGGACCCCGCCGTCGGCCCACACGTGCCCGCCGTGGTGGCGCGCCTCGGCGGCGCACTCGAGCACCGCGGAGAACTGCGGGCGGCCGACCCCCGTCATCATCCGGGTGGTGCACATGGCGCCCGGCCCCACGCCGACCTTGACGATGTCGGCCCCCGCGGCCAGCAGGTCGGCGGTCCCCTCCCTGGTGACCACGTTGCCGGCCACCACCGGCACGGCCGGGCCGAGCGCCCGCACCGCCCGCAGCGTGCCGATCATGCGCTCCTGATGGCCGTGCGCGGTGTCGACCACGAGCACGTCGACGCCGGCGGCGATGAGCTTGTCCGCGCGCCCGGCCGCGTCGCCGGTGATGCCGATCGCGGCGCCGATGCGCAGCCGGCCCTCCGCGTCGACGGCCGGGGAGTAGAGCGTGGCGCGCAGCGCGGCGTTGCGGGTCAGGATGCCGACGAGCCGGCCGGCCGGGTCGATCACCGGCGCCAGCTTGTGGTGGCCGGCGGCCAGCCGGTTGAACGCCTCCTCGGGCGTCGCGTCGTCGGGCAGGGTGAGCAGGTTGCGTGACATGACGCTGCCCAGCTGGGTGAAGCGGTCGACGTCGGTGCAGTCACTCTCGGTGACCACGCCGATCGGGCGGCCGTCCTCGACCACGATCACCGCGCCGTGCGCCCGCTTGGGCAGCAGGTCCAGGGCGAGGGAGACGGTCTCGGCCGGGCCGAGGGTGATCGGGGTGTCGTACACCAGGTGTCGCTGTTTCACCCAGGAGACCGCCTCGGCGACGACGTCGATCGGGATGTCCTGAGGGATGATCGCGAGGCTGCCGCGGCGGGCGACGGTCTCGGCCATGCGCCGACCGGCGACGGCGGTCATGTTCGACACGACGATCGGGATCGTGGTGCCGCTGCCGTCGTGCGTGGTGAGGTCGACCTGCATCCGCGACTCCACGGCCGAGCGACTCGGCACCATGAAGACATCGTCGTAGGTAAGATCGTGCCCAGGCGTCTGGTCCTTGAGAAACCGCACGTCGTGCAACTGTATCGCGGGCGCCTTGCCGGGTGAGCAACTCTTGAGAGTTCGTCTCCGAAGCGAGACGATGTCCGTACCGTGCCTTGCGAGGAGTTGATGCGCCATGCAGGTTCACGAAGCCATGTCCACGGCCGTCGTCCAACTCGGCCCGGACCACACCCTACGTCAGGCCGCCGCGCTCATGTCGGGGCGGAAGGTCGGCTCGGCGATCGTGATCGACCCGGACGGTGCCGGCGTGGGCATCATCACCGAGCGGGACATCCTCAACGCGATCGGCACCGATCTCGACCCCGACGTCGAGCGGACCGCCGACCACATCACGTGGGAGGTTGTCTACGCGACCCCCTCGTGGACGATCGAGCAGGCCGCGGCCGCCATGGTCCGCGGCGGCTTCCGCCACCTGGTGGTCCTCGACGGCGACGACGTGCTCGGGGTGATCTCTGTGCGCGACATCATTCGTGTCTGGGTTCAGACGACAATCCTGGCGTGATCGTCGGTCCGCGACGCGGAATCGGCCCCGGCGGGGTCGCCGCACCGGAAAAACGCCGGTCAGGGCCTTCGTCGCCCCAGGTGGCGGGCGGGGAACTCGGCTGAACGGCGGCCGCGCGGCTGCGTAGGCTGCCACCATGCAGCTGATTTCTTTCGCCCGTGGCGCGCCGAGTCTCGACATCATCGACATCGACGGGCTCAAGGCGGCCGCGGTACGCGCCTTCGAGGCCGACCCGGCCGGCATCACCGCCTACGGCACGTCCGTCGGCTACCTTCCGCTGCGCTCGTGGATCGCGGCGAAGCACGGCGTGGAGCCCGACCACGTCATCGTGACCAACGGCTCGCTGCAAGCCGACGCGCTGCTCTTCGAGCACCTGGTCAAGCCCGGCGACGTCGTGGTCGTGGAGAAGCCGACCTACGACCGCACCCTGCTCAACCTGCGCAACCTGGGCGCCACCGTGCACCAGGTGACGGTGCGGGAGGACGGCCTGGACGTCGAGGAACTGCGCGCTCTGCTGGAGAGCGGCGTCCGCCCGCGGCTCGCGCACATCATCCCGAACTTCCAGAACCCCGCCGGCGTGACCCTGTCGGCCGAGAAGCGCCGCGCGCTGGTCGGGCTGGCCGAGCAGTACGGGTTCACGATCTTCGAGGACGACCCCTACGCGGACATCCGCTGGCGGGGCGAGAAGCTGCCCACGATGCTGTCCCAGGACACCGCCGGCGTCGTGGTGCACGCGAGCTCGTTCACCAAGACCATCGCGCCCGGCCTGCGGGTCGGCTACCTGGTCGGTCCGCAGGAGACGATCGCCGCGATCGCGAAGCGGGCCACCAACCTCTACATCTCGCCGAGCATGGTGGCCGAGGCGATCACGCACCAGTTCTGCGTGAACGGCGACATCGAGCGTTCGATCGCGACGGTGTCCGCGACGCTGGGCGAGCGGGCCCGGCTGCTGGCCGAGGGGCTGCGCAAGCACATCCCGGACGCGACGTTCGTCGAGCCCGACGGCGGCTACTTCCTCTGGGTGGAGCTGCCCGAGGACGTCGACACGACGGAGCTGGAGAAGGTGGCGGCCCGGGACTTCGGCGTCGCCGTGGTCAAGGGCAGCGACTTCCTGCTCGAGGGCGGACGGCACTCGGTCCGGCTCGCGTTCTCGGCGGTCCTCACGGATCAGGTCGACGAGGGCGTCCAGCGCCTCGCGGCGGCGATCGAGGCGGTGCGCAGGGCCGGCTGAGGCCATTCACGTCCCGTCGGCGGCAAGTCCAAGCAAGCTGACACCAAAACGTGATGGTGGGGGTGGTTCCCCAGGCGGTACCGGATGGATCAAAATCCAGCCCGGCGCGCTTTGCGAATCGCGCTGCAGGCATCACCCCCCGCCCCCAACGGCACCGGGTGGGCCGACCGCGCCCCCACCCCCCCCACCTGCGGTCGGCCCGCCCGGTGCCAACTTTCGGGCGGAAGTTTGCACCCCGCGGGCCGACCTCGCTCCACACAGGGAGGTCGAGATGGCCGACGATCAACACTCCGGCACCCGTCCGCTGCAGCGCGCGCTGTCCCGGCCGGTGCGGGCCATGTCGCGGATGCTCAACAGCTCCACGCCACTGGCGGCCAAGTCCGCCGCGCAGCCGCCGGAGCAGAGCGCGATCGTGGACTGCGCGCTGTACATCGACGGCGTGCGCCAGCCGGGCAACCGCAACTACGCGGAGGCGCTGCAGACCGCCCGGCGGCACCACGGCTTCGTGTGGATCGGTCTGAAGGAGCCCGAGGCGGCCGAGATGGCCGCGATCGCGGAGACGTTCCAGCTGCACGAGCTGGCCGTCGAGGACGCGGTGCAGTCGCGGCAGCGGCCGAAGGTCGAGCGGTACGGTGACATGACCTTCCTGACCATGCGCACCGCCCGGTACGTCGAACACGACGAGCTGACCGACACCAGCGAGGTGGTCGAGACCGGCGACGTGCTGATGTTCATCGGCGAGCACTTCGTCATCACCGTCCGGCACGGCGACGCGAGCCGGCTCGCCCCGGTCCGCTCCGGGCTGGAGCGCCGGCAGGAGGTGCTGGCCCGCGGGCCCTGGGCCGTCGCCTACGCCGTCGCCGACAGCGTGGTCGACATGCTCGTCGAGGTCGCGACGGGAATCGAGGAGGACGTCGCCGCGGTCGAGGACCAGGTGTTCAACCCGCAGCGCGGCGGGCGTCGCGACGCCGACCGCATCCAGCGCATCTACCAGCTCAAGCGCGAGCTGATGGAGTTCAAGCGGGCGGTGCTGCCGCTGCAGCGGCCGATGTCCGGGCTGGTGACCGGGCAGCTGGCCGACGTGCCGGACGAGATCCGCCGATACTTCCGCGACGTCGGCGACAACCTCGCCCGCGCGGTCGAGCAGGTGCTCTACCTCGACGACGTGATCAACTCGGTGCTCGCGGCGCGGCTGGCGCAGGTGAGCGTCGACCAGAACAACGACATGCGCAAGATCGCCGCGTGGGCCGCCATCGCCGCCCTGGTCACCTCGATCGCGGGCATCTACGGCATGAACTTCGACTTCATGCCCGAGACGCGCTGGGTCTTCGGCTATCCAGGCGTGATGACGCTGATGGTCGGTGGCTCGGCGGCCTTGTTCTGGGGGTTCCGCCGCAGCGGCTGGTTGTAGACGGTGGGCGTAGGTGGGCCGTCCCCCGTGGCCGGGGACGGCCCACCTACGCGAACGCGCCCTGAGGCCCGTTTCATGACTGAGGCGAGGCCAAATCTGGACTTCGCCTCGCTCCCACCCCAGTCATGAAACAGGTCTCAAGAGCGGCTGTTCTTCGACGCGGCCTGCGACATCGGGGACTTCTCGTGCTCCCCGCTGCCGCTCGGGCCCGTGTTGGTGCTCTTGTGGCCGATCAGGTCGGAGGCGCGGTCCTTGGCCGCCTCCCCCATCGTCCGGGCCTTGTCCATGCCCGCGTCCATCGTGGACTTCGCGGACTCGAGCATCGAGCCGCTGTCACTCGTCGTGCGGGTCGCGCCGTACTCGTCCCAGCTCTGCTGGTCGCGGCGTCGGCGCAGCATCGCGCTCGCCACGCCGACGGCGGCGCCCGCCATCAGAAGCCCACCGATCATCTTCGGCCAGCGCCGCGATGACCCCTGCCCGTTCTTCATCATGCCGACTTTCCCCTTGCGCCCCATCTTGGCCGCCTTGCGGCCGGCCAGCCGCGAGCGGTCCCGCGCGATGATCATGACCGTGTCCACGCCGCCCTTGGCACGGCTCATGCCGCTCTCCAGATGCGGCTTCATGGCCCTGCGAGCGGCGTCGACGCGCGGCGCCAAGGCGCCCGAAGCGCCATCGGCGGCGTGCGCCGCGGCCATTCGCAGGTGATCGAGGCTTTCCCCGAGCTCGTCCCGTACGAGCCGGCTGTGCGTCTGCACCTGACGACGTCGAAACACTTGCTCCACCTCCTGAGGCGCGGAAACCCGTCCGTCCCTGGTTACCCCGATCCGACCAGGGAGAACCTCAGGAGCAGGTCCGCTCCGGGTCATCCTGCAACGAACCGGCCGCCCGTACACCCGGATCCGCCAGAATCGACGTCGGATACGGTGATGACAGAATGTCACCAAGGAAAGGGAGAACTGGTGGCCGAGCAACTGTTCGCGACGCTGCACACCAACGTCGGTCCCATCCGGCTTGAGTTGTTCCCCAACCACGCGCCGAAGACCGTGGGCAACTTCGTGGAGCTCGCCGAGGGCACCAAGGAATACACGGACCCGCGGACGGGCGAGGGGGGCAAGGGGCCGTACTACGACGGCGTCATCTTCCACCGCGTCATCGCCAACTTCATGATCCAGGGCGGCGACCCGACCGGCACCGGCACGGGCGGCCCGGGCTACAACTTCAATGACGAGATCCACCCGGAGCTGTCCTTCAACCGGCCCTACCTGCTGGCCATGGCCAACGCCGGCATCCGCTTCGGGCAGGGCACCAACGGGTCGCAGTTCTTCATCACGGTCGGCCCGACGCCGCACCTCAACGGCAAGCACACGATCTTCGGCGAGGTCGCCGACGAGAATTCCCGCAAGATCGTCGACCAGATCTCGACCGCGCGGACGGGTCGGATGGACCGCCCGGTGGACGACATCGTCATCCAGCGTGTCGATATCGAGCGCACCGCGTAGCGAGCCCCGGGTGAGCCACGACAATGCCTGGCTAACCTTGTCAGCATGACTCAGCCGCCGGCGAACGTGGTCCCCGTCTGCTACCGGCACCCAAACCGCGAGACGTATGTCCGGTGCACCCGCTGCGACCGGCCGATCTGCCCCGACTGCATGAACGAGGCCTCGGTCGGTTTCCAGTGCCCGGACTGCGTCCGCGAGGGTACCAAGACGCAGCGCCAGGCTCGGACCGCGTTCGGCGGCGCCCGCACCGGCGCCGAGGGCACGGTGACGATCTCGCTGATCGTCGTCAACGTGCTGATCTTCATCGCCGGCATCATCAGCGCCGGCCGGAATGCGGCCCATGGGCTCGGCGGCGGTGGGATGGGCGGCCTGCTCGGTGGCTCGACCCCGCTCAACGACTGGGGCGCGGTGGTGCCCTACTGGGCCACCCAGACCGGCGTGCGGGTGGCACACAACGCCGTCGCCGACGGCGAATGGTATCGGCTGTTCACCGCGATGTTCCTGCACTACGGCCTGGTCCACCTGTTGCTGAACATGTGGGCCATATGGGTGCTCGGCCGGCCGCTCGAGGCGGCGCTGGGCCGGCTGCGGTTCCTCGCGCTGTACCTCCTGGCCGGGCTCGGCGGCAACGTGCTGGCCTTCATGCTGACCGGCCCCAACGTGCAGAGCGCCGGCGCCTCGACCGCCGTCTACGGCCTCTTCGCCGCAATGATCGTGGTGCTGCGCAAGATGCGGGCCAGCGTCGCCGGTATCGTCCCGGTACTCATCTTCAATCTGGTGCTGTCGTTCAGCATCAGAGGCGTCTCCTGGCAGGGCCACATCGGCGGGCTGATCATCGGCGGGATCGTGGCCGCCGGCTTCGCCTACGCCCCGCGCGAGCACCGCAACGCCACACAGATCGCAACGGTCGTCGGCACGCTGGTCCTGCTCGGCATCGGCTTCGCCGTCGGCCTGTCGTGGATACCGGCGGTGGGCTATCCGGCCTGAGACCGGTCCGTGTGCCAGACGCGGCCCTGCAACAGCGCGTCGGCGCCGACCCAGACGAAGTTCATCATCCGGGTAGCCGTCTGCTCCGGATCCTCCTCCTCGTGGTCGGCGAGCCAGTCCGCGAGGGACTCGGCCGCGCCCACGTAGGCGTAGGCCATCGCCAGGAAGTCGTCCGGGCGGGCCGGTGTCCGGGTCCGGCTCGCGAGGTCGGCCTGCGCGCAGGCGCCCTCCAGCAGCCCGGCGACCACCTCCACGATCCGGGTGCGCATGCCGGCCAGTTCGCCGGCGAAGCGCGGCTCGCTGCGGGCCTGCTGATAGAGCACCCGCCAGCCGTCCCGGTGCGCGCCGACGAACGCGAAGAACGCCCGCAGCCCGTTCCACAGCTGCTCGTCGGGGCGGGCGGTCGGGCGCACGCCACCGGCCACCGCCTCCATCAGGCGTGTGGCCTCGCGCTGCAGGCAGGCCAGGAACAGCTCGTCCTTGGCGCCGAGGTAGGCGTACACCATCGGCTTGGAAATGCCGGCCAACTCCGCGATCTCGTCCATGGACGCCGCATGGAAGCCCCGGTTGGAGAAGACCTTCACCGCGGCGTCGAGCATCTGCTGCTCGCGGACCACGCGCGGAAGCCGTTTCAGCATCTTGCCACCCTACTTACTCGTGCGTAAGGTTACGCATGAGTAGCTTAATATCTGCGGAGGACACACCATGACCGATCTTGACGCCCTGGGCGACTTCACCAGCATCGACCCGAAGCAGTTCGCGCAGCTCGTGAAGAGCACGCCGGACTCCCGGCTGGCCGAGATCATGAGCAGCCCCCAGCGCAAGACCGTCCTGGACACGATCTTCTCCCGGTTCCCCGAGCTGTTCCGGCCCGACCGCGCCGGCTCGACCAACGCGATCATCCACTGGAACATCACCGGCGCGGCGGACGGCGGCACCGACGCTTACGAACTGGTCATCGCCGACGGCGCCTGCAAGCTGTCGCCGAGCCCGGACCAGAGCCCGAAGCTCTCGATCACCGTCGGCCCGGTCGACTTCCTCAAGGTCGTCTCCGGCGCAGGCAACCCCATGATGATGTTCATGACCGGCAAGCTCAAGGCGAAGGGCGACCTGGGCCTGGCCGCCAACATCGCGAACCTCTTCGACATTCCCAAGGCCTGATCCATGCCCGAGTTCTCGCTCGACCTGAACGAGGAACAGCGGGACCTCCGCGACTGGGTGCACGGCTTCGCGGCCGAAGTCGTGCGCCCGGTCGCCGCGGAGTGGGACGCCCGCGAGGAGACGCCGTGGCCGGTGATCCGGGAGGCCGCGAAGGTCGGCCTGTATGGCTTCGAGTTCCTCGCCAACGCCTGGGCGGACCCGTCCGGCCTCTCGCTGTGCCTGGCCAACGAGGAGCTGTTCTGGGGTGACGCCGGCATCGGCATGGCCATCTTCGGCACGAGCCTCGCCGTCGCCGCCATCTACGGCAACGGCACCCCTGACCAGATGGTCGAGTGGGTCCCGCAGTGCTTCGGTGACGCCGCCGACCCGAAGGTGGCCGCATTCTGCACCACCGAGCCCGAGGCCGGCTCCGACGTCGGCTCGATGCGCACCCGCGCCCGTTACGACGAGGCCACCGACGAGTGGGTCCTCAGCGGCCAGAAGGCGTATGCCACCAACGGCGGCATCGCCAACGTCCACGTGGTGACCGCCAACGTCGAGCCGGGGCTCGGATCGCGGGGCCAAGCGGCGTTCGTCGTGCCGCCGGGCACCGCCGGGCTCGACGGCGCGAAGAAGCTCAAGAAGCTTGGCCTGCGCGCTTCGCACACCGCCGACGTGTTCCTCGACGACGTACGGGTGCCCGGCGCGTGCCTGCTCGGCGGCAAGGACGTCCTCGACGAGCGGCTCGCCCGGGCCCGCGAGGGCCGCAGGGCGCAGGGTCAAGCGGCGATGCGCACGTTCGAGCTGTCCCGCCCCGCCGTGGGCGCGCAGGCGCTCGGGGTGGCCCGGGCCGCATACGAGTACGCGCTGGAGTATGCCAAGGGGCGGGTGCAGTTCGGCCGGCCGATCATCGAGAACCAGGCCATCGCGTTCGCGCTTGCCGACATGCGCATGGAGATCGACGCCGCCCGCCTGCTGGTGTGGCGCGCCGCCTGGATGGGGCGCAACAACCGCCCGTTCGAGGCCGGCGAGGGCTCGATGAGCAAGCTCAAGGCCGGCGAGGTGGCCGTGGCGGTGACCGAGAAGGCCGTGCAGATCCTGGGCGGCGCGGGCTTCCTGCGCGAACACCCCGTCGAGCGCTGGTACCGCGACGCCAAGATCTACACCATCTTCGAGGGCACCAGCGAGATCCAGCGCCTGGTGGTGTCCCGCGCGATCTCCGGCACCTACATCCGCTGACCAGCGACGCGCGGGGTTGCCTACGGCAGGACGATGCTTCCCTCCGCCGCGGCGAGCGCGATGTCGGTGCGGAACTGGGCGCCGTCGAAGTCGACACCGCGCACCAGGGCATAGGCGGCGTCGCGGGCCTCGGCGAGGTTCGCGCCCAGCGCGGTGCAGGTCAGCACGCGGCCGCCGGCCGTCACCAGGGCCCCGTCGGCGGTGCGGGCGGTGCCGGCGTGCAGCACGCCCGGCACGCCGTCGGCGCCGGTGATCACGTCGCCCTTGCGGGCCGATTCCGGGTATCCGGCGCTGGCCAGAACCACGCAGACGGCGGCGCCGGAGCGCCACGCCAGCGGCGGGTCCTCGGCAAGCTTGCCGACCGCGGCGGCGTGCAGCACGCCGGCCAGCGGGGTCTCCAGCCGGGCCAGCACCGCCTGCGTCTCCGGGTCGCCGAAGCGGCAGTTGAACTCGATGACCTTGGGTCCGTCGGCGGTGAGCGCCAGGCCGACGTAGAGCGTGCCGCTGAACGTCGCCTCGCGGGCCCGCATCTCGGCCAGCGTCGGCTGGACCACCGTCGCCATGACGCGCTCGACCAGGTCCGGCGGCGCCCATGGCAGTGGCGAGTAGGCGCCCATGCCGCCGGTGTTGGGGCCGCGGTCGCCGTCGAAGATGCGCTTGAAGTCCTGGGCCGGCTGCAGGGGTACCGCGGCCACACCGTCGGTCACCACGAACAGCGACACCTCGGGGCCGGCGAGATACTCCTCGACCACGACCCGCCCGCAGGCCACGCCGTGGGCCAGCGCGGCCTCGCGGTCGTCGGTGACCACGACGCCCTTGCCGGCCGCGAGCCCGTCGTCCTTCACCACGTACGGCGGCCCGAACTCGTCCAGCGCCGCGGCCAGCTCCTCCGGCGTGGTGCACAGGAACGAACGCGCGGTGGGCACGCCCGCCGCGCGCATCACGTCCTTGGCGAACGCCTTCGAGCCCTCCAGCTGCGCCGCCTGCTGCGACGGGCCGAAGCAGGGGATGCCCTTCGCACGTACCGCGTCGGCGACCCCGGCCACCAGCGGCGCCTCGGGCCCGACGACCACCAGGTCGGCGGCCAGCTCCACGGCGAGCGCCGCGACGGCGCCCGGGTCGAGCGGGTCGACGTCGGCAAGCTCGCCCAGCGCTGCCATGCCCGGGTTTCCGGGGGCGCAGATCAGGGCGGTCACGGCCGGGTCAGCGGTCAGGGCGGCGGCGAGGGCGTGCTCGCGGCCGCCGGTACCGATGAGAAGTACACGCACTGCAGCAGACTAGTCGGACGGACTAGAGCAGCTCGTGCCGGACCACGTTTTCCTCCCGGCCGGGCCCGACCCCGATGATGGACACGCGGGTACCGGCGAGCTCCTCGATCCGCTCGATGTACCGCCGGGCGTTGGCCGGCAGGTCCTCGAACGCGCGGGCCTGCGAGATGTCCTCCCACCAGCCCGGCAGTTCCTCGTACACCGGCGTGGCGTGGTGGAACTCGGTCTGCGTCATCGGCATGTCGTCGGTGCGCTTGCCGTCGACCTCGTAGCCGACGCAGATCGGCACTGTCTTCAGGCCCGAGAGCACGTCGAGCTTGGTCACGACCAGGTCGGTGATGCCGTTGAGCCGGGTGGCGTACTTCGCGACCACGGCGTCATACCAGCCGGTGCGCCGCTCGCGACCGGTCGTCGTGCCATACTCCCGGCCGACCTTGCGCAGATGGACGCCGTTGTCGTCGAAGAGCTCGGTCGGGAACGGGCCGGAGCCGACGCGGGTGGTATACGCCTTGGTCACGCCGATGACCTGGGTGATCGCGGTCGGCGGGATGCCCGCCCCGACGCAGGCGCCGCCGGCGGTCGGGTTGGACGACGTCACGAACGGGTAGGTGCCGTGGTCCATGTCGAGCATGGTCGCCTGGGCGCCCTCCAGCAGGACCGTCCGGCCCTCCTCCAGGCCCCGCCACAGGACCTGCCGGGTGTCGGTGATGTACGGGCGGAGCCGCTCGGCGTAGGTCAGATACTCCTCGACCACCGCGTCGACGTCGATCTCCTTGCGGTTGTACACCTTGAACAGCACCTGGTTGCGCTCACGCAGCACGATCTCGAGCTTCTTGCGCAGGATGCCCGGGTCGAGCAGGTCCTGCACCCGGATGCCCATGCGCGCGACCTTGTCGCCGTAGGCGGGCCCGATGCCGCGGCCGGTGGTGCCGATGCGGGACGAGCCGAGGTAGCGCTCGACCACCCGGTCCAGCGCCCGATGGTGCGGCATGATGAGGTGTGCGTCACCCGATATCATCAGGCGGGACACGTCGACGCCGCGCTCGGCCAGCCCGTCGATCTCGGCCAGCAACACCTTGGGGTCGACCACGACCCCGTTGCCGATCACGATGGCCGCGTTGGGCCATAGGGCACCGGACGGCATGAGATGAAGGGCGAACTTCTGCCCATCGGGTGTCACCACCGTGTGACCCGCGTTATTGCCGCCGGAGTAGCGCACGACGTAGTCCACGTCGCCGCCAATCATGTCGGTAACCTTGCCCTTGCCCTCGTCGCCCCATTGTGCGCCGAGGAGCACGATCGCTGGCATGTCTGCTCGCCCCTCCAAGGTCGGGCGACCCGAGTTCGCCCGGATGCCAGGCTAACAACCTTCGGAAAGGCAGGCTGACAACGGTGGTCGACATCGTGCTGCTCGCGCTCGGCGACGACTCGCAGTGTGCCTGTGAAAACGGCGCGTGCGGCACCCGTACTCCCATTCTTGCCTGCCGCGACGCGCTGCGCACGGCTACCGCCGAGGTCCGGACGGTCGTCGCGCACGACGACGCGGAGATCGACGCGGCGCTGCGGGCGCTGCCCGAGTCGCGGCTGATCGTGGCCACCGCCGCCGACGGACAGCTGCGGGCCGTCGTGCGCCGGCTCGTGCGGATGTACGCCCCGGCGCCGAGCAAGCGCCCCGAGACGCTCTCCGAGGACCGCACCCTCCCCGACCTGCCGCCGATCGGCGTCCTGCCGCTCGGCCCCGACCCGACCGATCTGGCCACCCGGCTGGGCCTGCCGCGCGCCCCCGCCGACGTCGCCGCCGCGGTGCTGGGTGGCCGGGTGCGCCGCCTCGACCTGCTGCGCAACGACGGCGGCTCGATCACGCTCGACGGCGCCCTGCTGGGCGGCGTGGACGCCGGCGGCTCCGCGGGCACCTACCTGGCCCGTGTCGAGGTCGACGACGCCGTGCTGGCCGACGGGACCGAGCCGGTGCTGATGTCGGTCGTCGCCAACGCCGCGCGATACGCGACCGTCGACGGCCTGCCGCTGGTCGCCGCGCCGGCCATGGACGACGGCGTGCTCGACGTGGCGGTCGCCGTGCCAGTCGCCTCCCGCGGGCTCTTCCGCCGCCCGCGCGTGGAGATCCAGGTCCGCCGCGCCCATGGCCGGGCCGTCGCCATCTCGCCCCGGGCCGACGTGCCGTTCGTCGACGACGGCGTGGAGGGCACGCTCACCCGCAAGCGATCGTGGTGGATGGAGCGAGGCGCCTGGGGCGTCTACGTACCATAGGGCCCTTCGCGTCCCTGTCCCCTACAGACGTGCCGTACGGCGGACCCGTCGCATACGGTGGTAGCGCACCGTGGGGAGGGAAGCGATCGTGAACGACATGGTCTGGCCGCCGGACGAGAACATCGACGGGCGGCGGGGTGGGTCGCCGGCACAGCCCGGCCCCGAGCATGTCGGCTCGCCGTGGTCGCAGCCGCCCGGCAGCGTGGAACCGCCGGCGTGGCCGGTCCGCGAGGGCTCGCACCAAACAGACTCGCGCCAAACAGGCGATGCCGGCCAAGCGAACCAGCCCGACGACCGTGGACAGCCCGGGCACCCCGACGCCCCGTTGAGCCCGCAGCACGGCCTCGACGGCTGGCCGGGCCCGCAGCACGGCCGGCCGGTGCCGCACGTGCCGACCGGCGGTGAGCCGGTGTCCTCGCCGGGCGGCGGGGGCATCCCCGTGTCCGGCTCGGGCGCGATCCCGGTCTCCGGCGGCGGTGGCATTCCGGTGTCCGGCGGCATTCCGGTCGGCGGGCCGCTCGCGGGGCCGCCGCCCGCGTTCCCGGTGCCCCGGAAGCCCGTCTCGGGACCGCCGCTGCCCGGCCCGGTCTCCGGCCCGCCACAGGCCCCGCCGGCGCACCCTTATCCGCCCCCACCCCAGGGACCGCCGCAAGGCTTTCCGCCGCCGCGACCACCTCAAGGACCGCCACCTCAAGGACCGCCGACGCAAGCTCCGCCGTTGCAAAGACCTCCGGTGCAGGGGCCACCGCCGCAGGGGCCACCGCCACCGCCCGCGGTACCGCCGCTGCCCCCGCTGCCGCGGGAGCACTGGCACGACGGGAGCACCCCGACCGCCGAGGAGTTCGCCCGGCGCCGGCAGGCTCGGCCCGCCGACCCGGTCGCCTCGCGGGGCGTGCGGGCGGCGCTGTCCAAGGGCACGCTGGGGCTCGTCACGCTGCCGCCCGGGCGGCGGGAGATGGAGCACCGGAAGGAAGTCGAGATGGTCCGCCGCAACTTCGGTGGGCTGCGCCAGGTGACCGTGGTCAACCCGAAGGGTGGCGCCGGGAAGACCGTGGCCGTGCTGCTGTTGGCGATGACATTCGGGCAGAAGCGCGGCGGATACGTGCTGGCCTGGGACAACAACGAGACCCAGGGCACCCTCGGCATGCGCGCCCAGCAGGACTTCCACACCCGCACCGTGCGCGACCTGCTGCACGACATGGGAAACTTCCGGGGCGCGCAGGGCCGCGTCGGCGACCTGTCGCAATACGTGCGGGCGCAGGGCGAGGGCATGTTCGACGTGCTCGCCTCCGACGAGTCGGCGACGGCCGGCGAGATGCTGACCGCCGACGCGTTCGGCGAGATCCGTGACGTGGTGAGCCGGTTCTACAAGCTGATCGTGGTGGACACCGGCAACAACGTGCGCGCGGAGAACTGGCAGGCCGCGATCGACGCGACCGACCAGCTCGTGGTCACGATGTCGGCGCGCAACGACTCGGCCGAGACCGCCTCGCGGATGCTCGACCACCTGGAGCAGCACGGCCGGCAGCGGCTGGTGCGCCAGGCGGTGACGGTCGTGTCGATGCCGCCGAGCCGGCGCCACGTGGACGTGCCCGCGATCACCCGGCACTTCGCGGCCCGGACCCGCACCGTGCTGATCGTGCCCTACGAGCGGTTCATCGACTCCGGCGAGCCGATCCGCTACCCGGGCCTGTCCACGGCCGGCCGCGACGCCTGGCTCAAGGTCGCGGCGGCCGTGTCCGAGGGCCTGTGAGAGCCGTGTCCGGGAGGCTGTGACCGGAGGTCAGCCGGCGAGCGCGGCGGTGGCGGCCGGGTCGCTGTCATTGAGGAACGTGGCGCACCGCTCGGCCTCCTCGGCCTCGCCGATCGCCCCGGCGGCCTGGCCGAGCGCGTGGAGCGCGCGCAGGAAGCCCTGGTTGGGCTCGTGCGCCCACGGGATCGGGCCGGCGCCGCGCCAGCCGTTGCGCCGCAGCTGGTCGAGGCCGCGGTGGTACCCGGTCCGCGCGTACGCATAGGCGGTCACCGGCTCGCCGGCGGCCAGCGCCAGCTCGGCCAGGCGCGCCCAGGCGGCGCTGTAGGCCGGGATCGCCCCGGCGACCGCCTTGACCGCCTCTTCGGTGTCGGCCTTGGCCAGCAGCTCGGCGGCGTGCGGATCGGCGGGGAGCAGGGTGGGCGCGGGCTCGGGCAGCAGGTTCGGCATGCCGCAATTACATCAGAGGCGGCCTGGCTGAACGGTTGAGGCCGCGTTCCAGCGCACGGGGGGGTGTGCACACCCACTGCGCGTACTACAAATAAAGGTCCGGAGCCTCCCCAGGACCCGGTTAGCGATGGCTCGATCCTCGGGATCGGGCCATCGCCCTTTGTGCGCACGTCCCAGTGGTGTCCATTTGCAAGGATGTACGCGTGCCGACCCCGCCACCCCCTGACGTCGTCGCCCTGCACGACCATTCGCCGGACGAGATCGAGTCGCCGGAGGAGCTGCGGTTCCACCTCGACCGGAACACCCTGGCCGGCAAAATCATCCAGGGCCTGGACCTCGCCGCCGTCGACCTGTCCACCGTGGACGTCGCCGACGCACTCTTCATCGGCTGCCACTTCGCCGATCTCGACCGTGTCGTGGACCTGATGCTGCGCCGTGCGGTCGTGGTCCCCGAGTTCGCCGGCATCCCGTATCCGACGCACCCGTCGCAGCTGTACGGCCCGGCGGACCTCGCCGCCGGCTTCGTCTCCGACGGCTTCGATGGCATGTTCGACACCACCGTCTACCGGCACTTCCGCGCCACCGGCGGCGCGACGCCGGAGATCCGCGAGGCGGTCGCGCAGCGCATGCACGACTCCGGCATCGACAACGCCCTGGCCAACGTGACCGCCGGGTGGATCGCCGCGCGCGGGCCGGCGGCGGCGATCGGCATCATGGGCGGGCACGCGGCGCTGCGCGGTGCGGCGGAGTACCGCAGCGCGGCGGAGCTCGCGTGGCGCCTGGCCCGCGCCGACCGCCTGGTCGTCACCGGCGGCGGCCCGGGCGTGATGGAGGCCGCCAATCTCGGGGCATTCCTGGCCGACCACCCGCTCGACACGCTGTGCGAGGCGATCGACACGCTGGCGAAGGCGCCCGATTTCCACGATCACGATCCCTACACACAGGCGGCCCTGGCCATACGCGACAGCTTCGCCGACCCCGTCCCGCCCACACCGGACTCCGCCTCATACGCGCTGACCGGCCCGGCCAGCCGGGCGAACGGCGACGCGGTCACCTGGGCCCGGCGCGGCGGCCTGGCGATCCCGACCTGGCTCTACGGCCACGAGCCGGCCAACCTGTTCGCGGCGAAGATCGCGAAGTACTTCTCCAACGCGATCCGCGAGGACACGATCCTGCGCCTGTCGCGCGGCGGCATCGTGTTCGCCCCGGGCATGGCCGGCACGGTCCAGGAGGTCTTCCAGGCGGCGACGAAGTCGTTCTACGCCACCGACGGCACGAGCGGCCCGTTCGTCTTCCTCGACGTGCGGCACTGGACCGACCGCCTGCCGATCCGCGGGCTGCTCGAGCCGCTGCTCGCCGCCTCGCCGGTCGGCGACCTGCGTCCGCTGCTGCACATCACCGACGACGTGGCGGAGGCCGCCGAAATTCTGACCACCTGACTGAGGGCAATTTGCCAATACGATGAGTAACGCAACTGTTACGTTGAGTCATCACGCGTAGGGACGGCGGCACATGCTGCCGTACCGCACCAGAGAGGACCCGACGCAGATGCCGCTCCACCGATTCTGGCGAAAACGCGCCGTCGCGCTGAGCGTGAGCGCGAGCGCCGCCACGGCCGCGATCGTCGCGGGGCTGCCGCACGTGGCGTACGGCGCCACGCTGCCCGGCACCATCACGATCACCTCGCCGACCACCGGCAAGATCGCCGCCGGCACCGACAAGCAGGTGCTCTTGCTCACCGTCGCCGGGCAGACGCTGTCCGAGGCGCTCGTGACCGGGGTCAACCTCGGCGCGGACCCCGACTGCCAGAACATCTCCTCGTATGTCGTCACCAGCGCGACGACGATCGCGGTCAAGACGCCCACCGGCGGCTGCCCGGCCACCACCGCACCGACCGGCGACAACATCGACATCGTCTTCGCGGGCAACAACACTGTGCGAAAGACCGGGGGCCTGTACTTCGTCACCCCGCCGGCGATCGCGGCCGTGAGCAACAAACCGGTCATCAATGAGAACAGCGCGCTGCTGTTGGCGGCGAACCAGATCACCCGGTTCGTCACCAGTGGCGGGCAGACCGTCCGGGTGAAGGCCGACGCCAACTACGCGTTCGACCCCCGCGCCTCGGCCGGCCTCGGGGTCACCTTCGGCGGCAAGCCCGTCACCGAGCTCAAGGTCTACGACAGCAGCGGCACCCAGGTGCTCGCCACCACGACCACCGCGCCCGCCGTCGGCAACTACCTGACCTTCAAGACCGGCGCCGGCATGTCGGCGAACGACTCGAGCCTGACCGTCACCCAGAACGGCGTGAGCAAGACCTTCTCGTCCACCGACACGGGCGTCAGCGTCGTCGCCGCGCCAACCGTCACGTCGCTGAGCGTGACCTCTGGCAAGATCAAAGCGCCGGTCAGCACCATCGTCACCGGCGCGAACTTCAGCAAGACGCTCGCGGACTACACCGGAACGCCGACCTGGAAGGTCAACTTCTGCAACACCGCCGGCACGGTCACCGCCATCAACGCCGCTGGTACCACGCTCACCGTGACGACGCCCGACGTCAGCAACGACGTCGACGGCCTCGGCACCGGCGTCTACGCCGGCACCTGCCCGGTGACGATCGTGGACGTCACCAACAGCATCACCAGCCCGATCAGCGCGGGCGGCTACTTCAACTTCCTCAACGAGTAGGCGGTGCGCACGCGGACGAGCAGGCGCGGTGCGCATACAGCAGAACGGCCCGGCTGGTTCCAGCCGGGCCGTTTCGTACGACGAGAGGGTCGAGCGCCTTACTTGCTGAGCGCGGTGCCGGTCGAGCGCAGGTGCTCGCAGGCCTCGACCACGCGGGCGGACAGGCCGGCCTCGGCCAGCTTGCCCCACGAGCGCGGGTCGTACGCCTTCTTGTTGCCGACCTCGCCGTCGACCTTCAGCACGCCGTCGTAGTTGGCGAACATGTGGCCGGCGACCGGGCGGGTGAAGGCGTACTGCGTGTCGGTGTCGATGTTCATCTTCACCACGCCGTAGTCCAGCGCCTCGCGGATCTCCGACAGCAGCGAGCCCGAACCGCCGTGGAAGACCAGCGACAGCGGCTTGTCCTTGCCGTACTTGGCGCCGACCGCGTCCTGGATCTGCTTGAGGATCTCCGGGCGGAGCTTGACGTTGCCCGGCTTGTAGACGCCGTGGACGTTGCCGAAGGTCAGGGCGGCCATGTAGCGGCCCTTCTCGCCGAGGCCGAGCTTCTCGACCATGGCCAGGCCGTCCTCGACGGTGGTGTACAGCTTCTCGTCGATCGCGCCGACGACGCCGTCCTCCTCGCCGCCCACGACGCCGACCTCGATCTCCAGGACCACCTTGGCCGCGGCGGCCTCCGCGAGCAGGTCCTCGGCGATCTCCAGGTTTTCGGCCAGCGGGACCGCGGAGCCATCCCACATGTGCGACTGGAACAGCGGCTCCTCGCCCTTGGCGACGCGCTCCTTGGAGATGGCCAGCAGCGGGCGGACGAAGCCGTCGAGCTTGTTCTTCGGGCAGTGGTCGGTGTGCAGCGCGATGTTGACCGAGTACTTCTTCGCGACCTCGTGCGCGAACGCGGCCAGCGCGACCGAGCCGGTGATCATGTCCTTGACAGTCGGGCCGGACAGGTATTCCGCGCCGCCGGTCGAGACCTGGATGATGCCGTCGCTCTCGGCCTCGGCGAAACCACGGATCGCCGCGTTGAGCGTCTGCGACGACGAGACGTTGATCGCCGGGTAGGCGAACGCGCCGGCCTTGGCGCGGTCGAGCATCTCGGCGTAGACATCGGACGAGGCGATGGGCATGACGGCGCTCCTTGACTATGTGGATCGTGCGGTTTTGGAGCCGACAGACACGGGCTCCATGCGGACCGCGCTGTCCTACCAGGAGTATCTCGCAGCGGCACGGACCGCTCGACGCCGGGTGACGTGCCCGCCCGGGAGGGGGACTAGGCAGAGAATTGCGCGGCCCGGAGGCAAACCGGCCGGAACAGTCGTACGGTTGAGAGCGGCCCGAACGGAGCCCGAAGCGCGAAGACCACGGGAGACCACGAGCGACAGGGAGCCCCGGCGATGACCCACCCAGACGAGGAACTGCTGACCGTCGACGACCGCCTCGACCCCGACGTGCGGGACCCGGAGGCCTCGCCGGCGGACGCCGCCGAGCAGGCCCTGCCGGCCAACCCGCTGGAACGCCCGCAGACCCCGCACTCGCGCCCGTGGGACGCCAACGAGTACGACGCCATCGAGCAGGACCGCGAGGTCGATCTCAACGACGAGTACTGACCCGGGCGCCGACCGTCAGACCGCATATTGCGGGTGGGCGGCCAGCCAGGGGCCGACCCGGCCGGTGCGCAGCGCGTCGTAGAGGCCGTCGCCGTCGGGCAGGGGCGCCCGGCCGGTGCCCAACCGGGTCGACGGCAGGCGAAGGCCGGACACCCGGCTCGGGTCGATGGCTCGCAGCGTGCCGGCCAGGCCGGCGAGCGAGCCGGCGCCGAGGTGCAGTTCGACGCCGGCACCCACCGCGGCGAGCAGCGCGGGCAGCCGGGCTGGATCGGACGCCGCGGCGGCCAGGGCGATCAGATACTGACGCAGCGCGCGCTCGTCGCCGGCGCCCGCGGCCTCGCGCAGGTAGTCGACGGCCTGGCGGGCGTCATAGTGGCGGCAGCCGGGCTCGTAGACCACGGGCGCGCGGCCGTAGGCAGGCTCGGTCACGCCGCCCCGCCCGTCGTAGGCGAGACGGCGCGACTGGATGCGCCGCTCGACGCACAGGACGACCCCTCCGGCGGCGCCGGTGATCGACTCCAGCGCGGCGATGTCGGCGACCACGCCGCCGTCGAGGTGCACGCCGGTCAGCCGCTCCATCGCGTCCGCGGCGAACCGGTAGCCGCCGACCAGGTAGGCGCCGTCGGCGCGCTGGCGGCCCAGGCCCGGAAGGTCGAACATCAGGTCGCGCGGGACCACGACCGCATACGCGGTGCGCGCCACGGGATCGATGTGCACCAGCATCATCGCGTCCGCGCGCACCTGGGCCGCGGGCTCCTCGCCGGTGCGGTCGATGCCGACGAGCAGCAGGTGCAGCGGGGCCGGGGGCGCGGCGACCTGCCGGTGCGCCGTCTGCCGGGGCAGCGGCGCGATCGGCACCGCGAGCAGCGCGACGATGACGAGGACACCGGTCAACAGGCCGGTCCAGGCCCAGCGGCGGCGGGCACGCCGACGGCGGGCGCCGGTGAAGATCGCCGCGCGCAGGCCGGGCGGAGCGGCCGGGACGAGTTCCTCGTGCCGGGCGAACATGTCGCGCAGCAGCTGATCCATCACGGCGTATCACCGCCGGCCATGGCCGGCGAGACCTGCGCGCGCAGCGTGCTCAGGGCACGGGAGATCCACGAGCGGACCGTGCCGACCGGGCGGCCGAGCACCTCGGCGATCTCGCCGTCGGTCAGGCCCTCGTAGTAGCGCAGCACCAGGGCCGCCCGCTGCTGGCGGGGCAGCCGGCCCAGCCACAGCCACATCTGGTCGCGATCGGCCAGGTCGTCCGCGTGATCGCCGACCGTGCGCGGCGCCAGGGTTTCGTCGAGGTCGACACCGCGCAGGACGACCCGGCGCAGCCACGAGCCGCGGTGCAGGTCGATGTAGACGTTGGTGAGCATGCGTTTGACGTATCGCTCGGGCAGGTCCGCGGCGGCGATCCGGCGCCACTGCAACTGCGCGCGGATCATCGTCTCCTGCACGAGGTCCTGCGCCGTGTGCGGGTCGCCGGTCAGCATGACCGCATAGCGCAGCAGCGCCTGCAGCCGCGCCTCGACGAACTCCTCGAACGTCAACCGACCCCTCCGCCGACCCGGCCGCCAGCCCGGCCGGTCTTGACCCTATGACGGATCGGGACCGGCCGAACATTGCGACACCCAGCGGATTTCGCCGCGCTACGCAGCGTCACGCGACAAGGAGGCGGCAGCGTATCCGACGACCCGCTCCGCGGGGCCACCCTCGTCCGCCGAGGTCGCCAGGTGCAGCAGGCGGACCGTCGGGCGTAGGTCGCGCGCCCACGCCAGCAGGCCGCGCAGCGCGTACCGCCCGCACGCGTCCCACTCGCCGATCCGCTCCGGCTCCAGTCGTACGATCGCGTCGGCGGTCGCCGCGTCGGTTCGCCGCGCCTCCTCCTGGGTCAGATAGTGGGACAAATCGGTGCTGCACAGCACGAGCGAGCCGGGCACCGCGACGACCGACAGCAGTGCGGCCACGGCGTCGGCACCGGCGGCCCCGACGCACACCGGCAGCACCCGGGAAACCCCCAGGACCTGAAGGAACGGCAGCTGTACCTCGAGCGAGTGCTCGAGCGCGTGCGGCTCGTCGTCGGCATGGGCCAGGCCGTCCGCCACGAGGTCCCGGGCGCCCCCGGCGTCGAGGTCGACCGGGCCGAGGGGCGTCGACCAGCGCTCCTCGGCCGGCACGGCGATCCCCCGCAGCGGCACTCGGTGAGCTGGGCCGAGGATCACCACGCGGTCGATGTCGCGGCCGGCCAGCTCGGCGTAGACGTGCGCCGCCGTCGGGCCCGACCAGCGGTAGCCGGCGTGCGGAACGACGTATGCGATCGCCCTGTCGGCGACGCGGCCGGCCTCGCGCCGTACCGTGTCGAGCAGCGTCTCCACCGTGGCGCGCAGCTCGGTCGGGTCGGCCGGGTAGAAGCTGCCGGCCACGGCCGGCGGCCTCAACCGATGCTCACCGGCAGGCGCCGCCTTCCCCACCCGCCCGCGGGGCCCTCGTACACCCCGGGGATCGCGTGGCCGCACGCCGCGCAGCGGCCGTCGTCGGTGATGGCGTAGGACACCAGGTCGTACCAGTTGCGCACGACCGCCGCCGCGCCGCAGCCCGGGCAGCTCGTGGTCTGGCCGTCGGGGTCGTACACGTTGCCGGTGTACACGTAGCGCAGCCCGGCATCGAGCGCGATCCGCCGCGCGCGGCGCAGGGTCTCCGGCGGGGTCGGCGGCACGTCGAGCATCTTGAAGTCGGGATGGAACGCGGAGAAGTGCAGCGGCACGTCCGGGCCGAGATGGGTCAGCAGCCAGTCGCACTGTCGGCGCAGCTCGTCGTCGCCGTCGTTGTGCCCGGGGATGAGCAGGGTGGTCACCTCGAACCAGACGTCGGTACCGCGCAGGTACTCCAGCGTGTCCAGGACCCTGTCCAGCCGGGCGAACGTGATCTTGGAGTAGAAGTGGTCGCTGAACGCCTTGAGGTCGATGTTCGCCGCGTCGATGTGCCGGTAGAACTCCTCGCGGGGCGCCGGGTTCATGTAGCCGGCCGAGACCGCGACCGACTTGATCCCGTGCTCGCGGCAGGCATCGGCGACGTCCATGGCGTACTCCATGAAGATCACCGGGTCGTTGTACGTGAACGCGATGGAGCGGCAGCCCAGGCGCTCGGCCGCGGCGGCGAGCTGTTCCGGGCCGGCGGCGGCGCCGAGCGTGTCGATCTCCCGGCTCTTGGAGATGTCCCAGTTCTGGCAGAAGCGGCAGCCGAGGTTGCAGCCGGCCGTGCCGAACGACAGCACCGGCGAGCCGGGCAGGAAGTGGTTGAGCGGCTTCTTCTCGATCGGGTCGACGCAGAACCCCGACGAGCGGCCGTAGGTGGTCAGGACGATCTCGTCGCCCTCGCGCCGGCGGACGAAGCAGAAGCCGCGTTGGCCCTCGTGGAGCCGGCAGTTGCGGGGGCACATGTCGCACTGGACCCGCCCGTCGTCGAGCCGGTGCCAGTGTGCGGTCGCCACCACCGCCATAGGTCGAGCCTAGCCCGCGGTAATTGCCTCGGCCGTTGCTTTTTCGGCCGCCATGATGAACGAGTGCTGCTGACCGTCACGACCACCCACCGCCCGGCGACCGATCTGGGCTACCTGCTGGTGAAGCACCCCGACCGGCTGCAGACCTTCGGCGTCTCCGCCGGCCGCGCCCACGTGTTCTATCCGGAGGCCGGCGAGGAGCGCTGCACCGCGGCGCTGCTGCTGGAGATCGACCCGGCGCTGCTGCGCACCCGGCAGCAGGGCGAGACGTTCACGCTGCACCAGCATGTCAACGACCGGCCGTACGCGGCGTCGAGCCTGCTCTCCGCGGCGCTGGGCCGGGTGTGGCGCTCGGCCCTGCGCGGGGACTCCCGGGACCGGCCCAAGCTCGCCGCCACGCCGATCCCGCTCGAGCTGCGCATCCCGGCGCTGCGCTGCAAGGGCAGCGCGGAGGAGCTGTTCGCGCCGCTGGGCTGGGCGGTCGAGGCCACGCCGATCGCGCTGGACGCCCAGCACCCCGAGTGGGGGCCCAGCCGGTACGTCGACCTGCGCCTCACCGGCACGCTGCGGCTCGCCGACGCGCTGAACCAGGTGTACGTGCTGCTGCCCGTCCTCGATGACGCCAAGCACTACTGGGTCTCCCCGGACGAGGTGGAGAAACTGCTGCGAGCCGGCACGGGCTGGCTCGCCGGACACCCGCGCAAGGCGCTCATCGCCAAGCGGTACCTGGCACACCGGGCGGCGCTGACCTCGGCGGCGCTGGCCCGGCTCTCGGATCATTCGGAGATGTCGGAGCTGCCGGAGGAGCCGGCGCCGCGCCCCGAGTCGCTGCACCAGCTACGCCGGGCCGCCGTGCTGCGCGCCCTGGCCGAGTCCGGCGCGACCCGGGTGCTCGACCTCGGCTGCGGCCCCGGCGCGCTGCTCGGCGAGCTCGTGCGCGACCGGCGGTACACGGAGATCGTCGGCGCCGACGTCAGCACCGTCGCTCTGGAGATGGCCGCCCGCCGCCTGCACCTCGACCGGCTCCCGGAGCGGCAACGGGCCCGGATCCGGCTCCTGCAGACCGCGCTGACCTATCGCGACGACCGGCTCAAGGGCTTCGACGCCGCGGTGCTCATGGAGGTGATCGAGCACGTCGACCCGCCGCGGCTGCCGGCGCTCGCGGCGAGCCTGTTCGGCCACGCCGCCCCCGCCACGGTGGTCGTGACCACGCCGAACGTCGAGTACAACGCGCTGTACCCGGGGCTTGCCCACGGCCATCTGCGCCACGCCGACCACCGCTTCGAGTGGGACCGCGCGCAGTTCGGCACCTGGTGCGACGAGGTCGCGGCCGGCTACGGCTACACGGTCACCCGCTCCGGCATCGGCCCCGAGGATCCGGCCGCCGGCGCGCCTACCCAGATGGCGGTGTTCAGCAAGTGAGGATTCCCGAGCTCTGCCTCGTGGCGCTCGTCGGCGTGTCCGGATCGGGCAAGTCGACGTTCGCCCGGCGGCACTTCGCACCCACGCAGGTACTGTCCTCCGACGCCTTCCGGGCGATGGTCGCCGACGACGAGAACGACCAGTCCGCCTCCGGCGAGGCCTTCGACGCGCTGCACTACGTCGCCGGCAAGCGGCTGCGGGCCGGCCGGCTCACCGTCGTGGACGCCACCAACGTGCAGCGGCACGCGCGGCAGGCGCTGGTCGCCCTCGCCCGCGAGCACGACGTGCTGCCCGTCGCGATCGTGCTGGACGTGCCGGAGGACGAGTGCTGGGCGCGCACGCAGGCCCGGCCGGACCGCGACTTCGGCCGGCCCGTGGTCGCCCGGCAGCACCGCGACCTGCGCCGCTCGCTACGAGGCCTGGCCCGGGAGGGCTTCCGGCAGGTGCACGTGCTGCGCGGGGTGGCCGAGGTCGACGCGGCCACGATCGAGTACGAGCCGCTGTTCAACAACCGCCGGGAGCTCGCTGGACCCTTCGACGTAATCGGCGACGTGCACGGCTGCCGGGCCGAGCTGGAGCTGCTGCTGGACAAGCTCGGCTACGCGATCACCCGCGACTCGCTGGGCCGCGCCGCCGGCGCGGCGCACCCGGAGGGGCGCACGGCGGTCTTCGTGGGCGACCTCGTCGACCGCGGGCCCGACTCACCGGGCGTGCTACGCCTGGTGATGGGCATGGTCGACGCCGGCAGCGCGCTGTGCGTGTCCGGCAACCACGAGGCCAAGCTGCTGCGCAAGCTGCGCGGGGCCAACGTGCAGCTGACGCACGGCCTCGCCGAGACCATGACCCAGCTGGCCGGCGATCCGGATGTCTCGGCACATGCCGCGAAATTTCTGGAAGGGCTCATCAGCCACTACGTCCTGGACGGCGGCCGGCTCGTCGTCGCGCACGCCGGGCTCAAGGAGGCGTACCACGGCCGCGCCTCGGGCCGGGTCCGCTCCTTCGCGCTCTACGGCGACACCACCGGCGAGACCGACGAGTACGGCCTGCCGGTGCGCTACCCGTGGGCGACCGAGTACCGCGGCCGGGCCATGGTCGTCTACGGCCACACACCCACCCCGAGCCCGGAATGGGTCAACAACACCATCTGCGTCGACACCGGCTGCGTGTTCGGCGGCTCGCTGACCGCGCTGCGGTACCCCACGCGCGAGCTGGTATCGGTGCCGGCCGAGCGGGAGTACTACGCGCCGGTCCGGCCGCTGGCCCCGGCGCCGGGAGGACTGGGAGGCTCGGGGGGCTCGGCTTTCGAGGGGCTCGACCTCGCCGACGTCACCGGCCGCCGAAGCCTGGAGACGCCGGCCGGGCGGGTCACGGTCGCGGCCGAGAACGCCGCGGCGGCGCTGGAGGTCATGAGCCGGTTCGCGGTCGACCCGGCCTGGCTGGTCTGGCTCCCGCCGACGATGGCGCCCGCGTCGACCTCGGTCCAGGAGGGGTACCTCGAGCACCCGGTCGAGGCACTGGCCGACTATGCCCGGGCCGGCGTGGCGCGGGTCGTCTGCCAGGAGAAGCACATGGGGTCGCGCGCGGTGCTCAACGTGCGCCGCGACGGCTCCGGAGCGGTGTACACCCGCACCGGCCGGCCGTTCTTCCCCGACGCCGCCCCGCTGGTCGAGCGGGTCGTCGCCGCGATCGGCCGCGCCGGGCTGTGGGACGAGCTCGGCACCGACTGGCTGCTGCTCGACGCCGAGGTCCTGCCCTGGTCGGCGAAGGCCGAGCCGCTCATCCGCGACCAGTACGCGAGCGTGGCCGCCGCGGCCGGCGCCGCCCTGCCCGCGGCGCGCGCGGCGCTGGTCGCGGCCGCCGGGCGCGGCATCGACGTCGGCGACCTGGCCGGGCGCTTCACGGCGCGGGAGTCGTCGATCGCGGCGTTCGCGGAGGTGTACCGGCGCTACTGCTGGCCGACCGACGGCCTGGCCGGTGTCCGGGTGGCGCCGTTCCACGTGCTGGCGGCCGAGGGTGCGAACCATGCGAGACAGGGGCACGACTGGCACCTGGCGCTGGTGGATCGGCTGGTCGCGGCCGAACCGGAGCTGTTCACGACCACCCGTCGGCTGGTCGTCGACCCCGCCGACCCGGACGGGGTCGCGGCGGTCACGCGCTGGTGGCTGGAGCTGACCGGGACGGGCGGCGAGGGCATGGTCGTCAAGCCCGCGCACGACGCCGGGCCACGGGTGCAGCCGGCGATCAAATGCCGCGGACGGGAGTACCTCCGGATCATCTACGGGCCGGACTACACCGAGCCGGAACGGCTCGCCACGCTGCGCAACCGCAACCTCGGCCGCAAACGCGGCCTGGCACTGCGCGAGCAGGGTCTTGGCCTGGCCGCGCTCGACCTGCTGGCGGCCGGCTCGCCCGCTTGGCGGGTGCACCAGCTCGTTTTCGCGGTGCTCGCATGTGAAAGTGAGCCCGTGGATCCACGGCTGTAAGGAGACTCACGTACCCTGGTGACCCGTGGAAGAAAAGACCAGTGCCGTGCGCGACCTGCTCTCCCTCAACCCTCTCGACGCGAAGGGCTTGCTGAGCAACTTCGGCGTGGTCGGCGTCTGGCTGATCATGTTCGTCGAGACCGGCCTGCTCGTCGGCTTCTTCTTCCCGGGTGACTCGCTGCTGTTCCTGGCCGGCGTCGCCTCGTCGCCGGCCGCCTTCGACCTGCTCGGCGTGCAGCTGAGCCTGCCGATGCTGCTCATCGGCGCGCCGATCTGCGCCATCGTGGGTGCCCAGCTGGGTCATTTCCTGGGTGCCCGCTACGGCCGCCGGATGTTCGACCGGCCCAACTCGAAGATCTTCAAGAAGGAGTACGTCGAGAAGGCCGAACACTACTTCGAGAAGTTCGGCCCGGCGAAGGCCGTGGTGCTCGCCCGGTTCATCCCGATCGTGCGCACGTTCCTCAACCCGGTCGCCGGCGTCGTGGGCATGCCCGCCCGCCAGTTCTTCCTGTGGAACGTGATCGGCGGCATCCTGTGGACCGACGGCATCATCTTCGCCGGCTGGGCCCTGGCCAAGCAGATCCGGGAGCTGATCCCGCCGGAGAAGATCGACACGTACCTGCTGCCGGCCGTGCTGCTGATCGTCCTGCTCTCCGCCATGCCGATCTTCATCGAGATCTTCAGGGGCTGGCAGGAGCGGCGCAGCGGCGGACACGCCTCCGCCGCCGCGCAGGACCCGGCGAACGCGCCGACCGAGGTCCTGCCGACGATCCGCCCGAACGACCACCCCGGCGGCCACCGCGTCCGCGACTAGCGCCTGTTTTCATAGCTGGGGCGGGAGCGAGCCACCGGCGTTCTCCGCGGGACGCCGCCGGGCGGAATCTGGGCCCCGGCGCAGCCCGCCTCAGCTATGAAACAGGCGCTGAGGCCCGCTCGTCTCAGGCGGTGGCGCCGGGCGTGGTGAGCCAGCCGGTCGGCAGCGGTTCCAGCGTGCGACCGACGGCCAGGGCGCGGTAGGTCAGCCGCGCGGCCTCTTCGAGGTAGAACGCCCGCTTGTGGGCGAGTTCGACGGTGTCGGCAACGACCGAGCAGCCGTGCCGGGACAGCACGACGCAGTCGGTGCCGTCGGCGCACGCCTCGGCGGCCAGGGTGCCCACCTCGGGGCGGCCCGGCGGCACGAACGGCGTGGTCGCCACCCGTCGCAGGTAGAAGGCGTGGTCCGTGGTGGCCAGCCTGATCGGCTCACCGATCGCGTCGAGGAGCAGGACGGACTGTGGGTGCAGGTGCACGACCACGTTGACGTCCGGCCGAACGCGGTAGGTGGCGAGGTGGAGCGCGAGCTCCGATGACGGCGCGGCCTTGGCATTGTTGTCAAGAGCCGCGCCGTCGCTGATTCGGATCCGAACGAATGAACCGCGGTCGAGTCGGTCGAGCCATGTCCCGGCCGCGGTTACCCAGCATTCGTCCGCGCCTGGTGCCCGGGCGGAGAGATTGCCACCCGAGCCCACGACGAGTCCGGCCTGCACGACCGCCCGCCCGACATGGGCGAGCTGGTCGCGGAGGTCCCCGGTCGGGTAGTGCCGCAAAGCCCTACCCGACCCTGTTAGCGAGGCGACTTCTTGGTCGCGCGCTTGCGCGGCGGCGTCAGAAGGTCGGCGATGGTGCCGATCGCGGAGGGCACGAGGCGGTAGAACGCCCACACACCCCGCTTCTCGCGCTCCAGCAGCCCGGCCTCGGTCAGGATTCGCAGGTGGTGGCTCACCGTCGGCTGCGAAAGCCCGAGCGGGGCCGTCAGGTCACACACACACGCCTCGCCGTCGGGCGCCGACTGGATCAGGCTCAGCAGCCGGAGTCGGGCCGGGTCGGCAAGTGCCTTCAGGACGCCGGCAAGACGCTCGGCATCGGCGCGGTCAATCGGCTCGCCGGCAAGCGGCGAGATCTGGGGCAGGGTCATCTCAGCCAGCGCAGTTCCCACGTTTCCATCCTTCCACCAACACCATCGACCCGCCTGCATATGCGCAGGTCCGAATCGACAATTTTTCAGCCCTATCGGCCGAGGTCGGCCAACGAAAATGCTGAGCGATAGCTCAGCCCCGCGGCGCGAACCGCCTTTTCCGCGCCTCTATCGACGATCACGGCCACGCCGACCACCTCGGCGCCTGCCTCTCGCAACGCCTCGACGGCCGTCAGGACGCTTCCACCCGTGGTGGAGGTGTCCTCGACCGCGAGAACGCGGCGGCCGGCAACGTCGGGTCCTTCGATCCGGCGTTGCAGACCATGAGCTTTGTCACTCTTACGGACGACGAACGCGTCGAGCGTCCGTCCCCCGCGGGCGGCCGCCGCATGCAGCATCGCGGTGGCCACCGGATCGGCGCCGAGGGTCAGCCCTCCCACGGCGTCGAACTCCCAGTCGTCGACAAGATCGAGCAGAACTCGGCCGACCAACGGCGCACCCGCATGGTGCAGCGTCAAGCGACGGAGATCCACGTACCAGTCGGCAACTTGTCCGGACGACAGCGTGACTTGTCCGCGTACCACGGCCAAGTCGTGTACGAGTTTCAGCAGGTCGTCACGGTCGGTCATGACCGAACTGTACGCGCTAAATCCCCGCAGTGAATCGATGACCCGCACTCTCGGCCAAATTTAAGGCCGTCAAGTGGACGAGGGCGAATACGAAGGTGATCGCAGCGATCACCACGAGTGACGCAAGGGGTGACGGTGGCAGGGGATGACGATCTACCGATACGCCCGCAAAAACCCGAATCTTATTCTCATTGGATCGTTGCAATGGTCGACGCACAGCGCTGACCTGCGAGAATGCCCGATCGGGCAGCCTCGGGCCGACCGGACGCCCACACGAATGGTACCAATCGGCCATCATCCGAATGTACGTGACCACAATCATGCTCGATACACAGCAAATTCAATGCTTGTCGTAGTGCACAGATCTGCCACCGACAAGGGCGTTAACGCTCCTCGTGCCCGATGCGTCCCCTGGTGTCCCGGGCCACGCGGTGGACCAGGCCGCGCGGCGCGTGGCGGATGCCGAAGACCGCCAGCTTGTACTTCCAGCCGGGGACGCTGACCATCCGGCCGCGGCGCAGGTCCCGCAGGCCCGCTCGCACGACCGCCCGGGCGTCCAGCCACATCCAGGAGGGCGTCCGGCTCATGTCGATGCCCGCCCGGTCGTGGAACTCGGTTCGGGTGTACCCCGGGCACAGCGCCATGACCCGCACGCCCATCCCGCGCACCAGTTGCGCCTGCGACTCGCTGAAGTTGGTGACCCAGGCCTTGCTCGCCGGGTAGGTCGAGCCCGGCATCATCGCCGCGAACCCCGACACCGACGAGACATTGACGACCTCGCCGCGCCCCCGCTCGACCATCCCGGGTAGCGCGGCCAGCGTGAGCCGCATGACGGCGTGGACGTTGAGCCGCAGCAACTCCTCCTCGAGCTCGGCCGTCGAGCGCAGGAAGGAACGGTTGAGCGACCGGCCGGCGTTGTTCACGAGCAGGTCGACGGGGCGCCCCGCATCGGTGAGCCGGGCCGCGACGGCGTCGCACCCCTCGGCCGTCGCGAGATCGGCCCGCAGCACCTCGACGGGCACGGGCAGCTCGGCGGCGAGGCCCCGGAGCCGCTCCTCGTCGCGGGCCACCAGGATCAGCCCGAAGCCCTCGGCGGCAAGCTCCCGGGCGAAGGCGGCCCCGATACCCGCGGTGGCTCCGGTCACGAGTGCGGTACGCCGTTCGGTCATCGCGGCAATGTAGCGGAAAGGGCCGGACGACCTCGTCCGGCCCTTTCCATGGGCGCTCAGGCGGTGGGCGGCCCGGGTTGACCGGGATCGCCCGGCTGGCCGGGCTGACCCGGGAAGCCACCGGGTCCGCCGGGCACGGGCGGCTCCCACTCCTGCTGCGGCTTGCGGAAGTACGGGTGCGAGGCCGGCAGGGCGAGCAGGATGATCGGCACCAGGATCGCCAGGATCAGCAGGATGCTCAGCACCGTCGTGACGGGCTGATACCAGCCGGGGACCTCGGCGCTGACGATCCGCTGGTATTCGTCCCAGGTGGGCAGTTTCGGCGTGGCCTTGCGGGCCTGGTCCCACAACGGCTGGGCGAACAGCAGCGAGCCGAGCCCGAACAGGTTGCAGCAGAAGGCGATGCCGCCCAAGACCCAGGTGAGGATCCGGGCGACCTGGCTGCCGCGGCTGATGAAGTAGCCGAGCAGGACCAGGATCACGACGATCACGAAGCCGAAGACGACGTTGACGGTGGCGCCGATGGCCGCACCCGTGCTGTTCGTGGGCGCGCCGGCCTGCTCGTAGACCCTCTTCGTGGCCTCGGCGATCTTCTGGGCGTACAGCAACGAGAGGACGACGTTGATCACTTCGATCGCCGCGGCCGCGAAGAGCAGCATCGCGGCGAGGCTGACGGTGGACGGCCGGGCGCGCGGCGCCGAGGCCGGGACGGCGAATGACATCCGGTTGGCTCTCCTCCCAGGGAATCCCTGGGGATCACCGTATCGATGCGGCGCTCGCCGCGCAGCCCGGTCCCGGGCGCGGCCACCAGGGTGGACTCGGCGCCGGGCCGCTCGGGTCAGTCCTGCAGGCGCTCCTCGGCGTAGCGGGCCACCGTCGTGCTGCCCATGATGCAGCCGCTGAACGTCTTGATCTCGCCGCTCTGGCCCTCGAGCCGATGCCAGGCGGCCTGGCCGGCCGCCGCGTCGGCGTGCGTCAGCAGCTCGGCGGCGTAGACCCGGCCGGCCGGGGTGGCGCGGTCGACGAGGACCTCCAGCCGCGGACGAAGCTCGTCCCCGTGCTCGCGGAGGCCCTCCTCGATCGCGAAATACGCCTTGGTGGCGGGCAGAAGGGCGCCGGCGATGCCGACCCCGCCGAACGCCAGCGTGTCGGCGTCGGCGAGCAGACGCAATTCGTCGTCGAACGCGCGTTTCTTCCTGAGCATCTGGCGCACCCTTCCACACTTCTATCCGGCGGTCACGGTGAGCGCCTTCTTGTCGTCCGACAGGTCGACCACGACGCGGTCGCCGTCCCTGATCTCGCCGGCCAGCAGCGCCCGGGCGAGCTGGTCGCCAATGGAGGTCTGCATCAGGCGGCGCAGCGGACGCGCGCCATACACCGAGTCATACCCGAGACTGGCCAGCCAGTCACGCGCCTGGTCGGAGACCTCGAGCGTGAGCCGGCGGTCGGCCAGCCTCCGGCCCAACGCATTGAGCTGGATCTCTACGATCGCACGCAGATCCGCCTGGGACAATGCGTCGAAGACCACCATGTCGTCGAGCCGGTTCACGAACTCCGGCTTGAAGTGGCCCCGGACCGCGGCGATCACCGCGTCCTGGCGCTGCTCGGCGCTGAGCGTCGGATCGTCCGCCAGCAGCTCGGAGCCGAGGTTGGAGGTGAGGATCAGGATCGCGTTGCGAAAGTCGACCGTGCGGCCCTGCCCGTCGGTGAGCCGTCCGTCGTCGAGCACCGCCAGCAGCACGTCGAACACGTCCGGGTGCGCCTTCTCGACCTCGTCCAGCAGCACGACCGTATACGGGCGGCGGCGTACCGCCTCCGTGAGCTGGCCGCCCTCCTCGTAGCCGACGTAGCCGGGCGGCGCGCCGACCAGCCGGGCGACGGTGTGCTTCTCGCCATACTCGCTCATGTCGATGCGCACCATCGCGCGCTCGTCGTCGAACAGGAACTCCGCCAGCGCCTTGGCCAGCTCGGTCTTGCCGACGCCGGTCGGGCCGAGGAACAGGAAGCTGCCGGTCGGGCGGTCCGGATCGGCGATGCCGGCCCGCGCGCGGCGCACCGCGTCGGAGACGGCCTGGATCGCGCGCTCCTGGCCGATGACCCGGCTGCGCAGCGACTCCTCCATGCGGAGCAGCTTCGCGGTCTCACCCTCCAAGAGCCGCCCGGCCGGAATGCCCGTCCAGGAGGCGACGACGGCCGCGATGTCGTCGGCGGAGACCTCTTCCTTGAGCATCGCGCCCGAGGACTGCAGGGCGGTGAGCTCGCTCTCCGCCTGCGTCAGCTCGTGCTGCAGCTGGGGGATCACGCCGTACCGCAGCTCGGAGGCCCTCGCCAGGTCCCCGTCGCGCTCGGCCCGCTCGGCCTCGCCGCGCAACTGCTCCAGCTGCTCCTTGGTGTTGGAGATCTTCTGGATGTGCTGCTTCTCGTTCTGCCAGCGATCGGTGAGCGCCGTCAGCTGCTCGCGCCGGTCGGCGAGCTCGGCGCGCAGCCGCTGCAGCCGCTCGGCGGAGGCGGCGTCGGGCTCCTTGGCCAGCGCCATCTCCTCGATCTCGAGCCGGCGCACGCTGCGCTCGACCTCGTCCACCTCGGTCGGCCGCGAGTCGATCTCCATGCGCAGCCGGGACGCGGCCTCGTCGACCAGGTCGATGGCCTTGTCCGGCAGGAAGCGGTCGGTGATGTACCGGTCCGACAGCGTGGCCGCGGCGACCAGGGCGGCGTCGGTGATCCGCACGCCGTGGTGCACCTCGTAGCGCTCCTTCAGCCCGCGCAGGATGCCGATGGTGTCCTCGGTCGACGGCTCGCCCACGACCACGGGTTGAAACCGCCGCTCCAGTGCGGGGTCCTTCTCGATGTGCTCGCGATACTCGTCCAGCGTCGTCGCGCCGACCATCCGCAGCTCGCCGCGGGCCAGCATCGGCTTGAGCATGTTGCCGGCGTCCATCGAGCCTTCGCCCTTGCCGGCGCCGACGACCGTGTGCAGCTCGTCCAGGAACGTGATGACCTGCCCGTCGGATCCCTTGATCTCCTCCAGCACGGACTTGAGGCGCTCCTCGAACTGGCCGCGGTACTGCGCGCCGGCGACCATGGCGCCCAGGTCCAGGCTGACCAGCCGCTTGTCGCGCAGCGACTCGGGCACGTCGCCGGCCACGATCCGCTGGGCCAGGCCCTCCACGATCGCGGTCTTGCCGACGCCGGGCTCGCCGATGAGCACCGGATTGTTCTTGGTACGCCGGGACAGCACCTGGATCACCCGGCGGATCTCGGCATCACGCCCGATCACCGGGTCGATCTTGCCGTCCCGCGCCGCCTGCGTCAGGTCGACGCCGTACTTCTCGAGCGCCTGGAAGGTCTGCTCGGGGTCGGCGGAGGTGACCTTCCGGTCGCCGCCGCGCACCTGCGGGAACGCCGCGACGAGCGTCTTCTCGGTCGCGCCGGAGTCCTTGAGCAGCGTGGCGACCGCCCCGCCGACCTGGGCGAGGCCGGCCAGCAGGTGCTCGGTCGAGGTGTACTCATCGCCCAGCGGCCGGGCGATCTGCTCGGCTGCCGCGATCGCGTTGGCGAACTCGCGGGCCACGTTGGGCTCCACCACGCTCGCGCCGCGGGCGCTGGGCAGCCGCTCCACGGCGTGCAGCGCCGCGCGTCGCACGTCGGCCGGGTTGGCCCCCACCGCGCGCAGCAGGCCGGCGGCGGTCGAGCCGCCCGTGTCCAGCAACGCCAGCAGGAGATGCCAGGCTTCAACGGTCGCGTGCCCACGCTGGCTCGCAGCGTCCACGGCGGCCTTGATGACCTCGCGACTCTTGGTGGTCAGGCGTTCGGCGTTCATCGACTCCTCGTTCCAAGCGCGTCCGTCAGGAGGTACGACACCAACGAGGTTGAGTCTATTCCACTCAATTTCTGGCTTGGCTCTCGCTCCGCTCGAGCATCAGTGGGGGGTTCCCACCCCACACCCCCCATGCTCGCTTCGCTCGCACTGCATCGCTTCGCTCGCCCCTACCGGGGGCTGCGCCCCTGCGACCCCATAGCGTCGTTACTTGTTGTTAGCGGGCGCTTACTGTTATGTGGGACCAGTCGCATGCCTTGTTCTTTGTTGTGCAGAGCCAGACTTCGCCCGACTGCTGGGCCGGGTAGCCCAGGATGGTCTGGGCGTCCAGTCGCCGGAGCCGGAAGATCAGCCGTGCGCCGGTATCGCGGGTGCGCTGTTGCTGGTCGAGGACCCAGACGCCCTGGTTGCCGGCGATCAACACCGCGCCGCCGGGCAGGACCTCGGCGTTGAACACCTCGGCCACCTCCCGCATCGCGGTCGCCTCGGTCCAGACGGAGGCCGAACCGGTCGTGCCCCGCTGGCGGCGGGCGGCGAAGTGGGGGCCGACCAGCCAGACGTCGGAGCCGTCGGGGGCCACCACCGGGCGGACCACGGCGGTCTCGTCCGTCGCGTGCGCGGTGCCCTGAGGCCGCCAGGTGTGGCCGTGGTCGGCGCTGCTCCAGACGGCGACCGTCGAGCTGGCCGCCGGAGAGGGCGTGCCGACCAGGGCCTGGGCGGTCAGCCACAGGGTGCCGTCGGCGGCGGAGGTGAGGCCGGTGTACCGGTGGTCGCCGGGCGGTCTCGCGGGCAGTGGGGCGCGGTTGCCGTCGTCGCCGATGATCCACGGCTGCTCGGGGCAGCCGTTCGCGGCGGTGAGGCAGCCGACCGAGTACTGCGGCTCGGCGAGGTTGAGCTCGACGGGCGGCGGGGTCAGCGGGCGGCGCTCGAAGGTGCGGCCGGTGTCGCGGGAGATGAAGTACCCGCCCGGCGCCGCCTTGATGATCAGCACGTTGCCGCGGCCCAGGCGCATGTCCACGTCGATCGCGTCGTCGAACGGCAGCTTGCGCTGCACCCAGCTCGAGCCGCCGTCGAGCGTGAGCACCAGCCCGACCTGGCAGGGCCGGCCGGCCACGCACGAGGTGAACAGCGCATATCCGGTGTTGGAATCGGCGAACTCGACGCCGCGCGGCGAGGTTCCCTTCGGCACCGGCACCACGTTCTGCCGGTTGTGCGGGTCCTCGGAGCCGCCGGGGGTCGCCGGCACGTCCTCGTAGGAGACGTCGTCGCTGGGGGCCTGCTGTGGCGCGGCGGTGCCGTTCGGCGAGCACGAGCCGGCGCTCAGCGTCGCGAGCAGCATCGCGGCCAGCGCGACGACCAGGACCGGCCGCTTCGCTCCTACTACCAACGCCAGCGCCAGAATCGGCGCTGGTAGCGCACGCGCACGCTGCTGCTGCGCACCTCTCCGCCGATCCTGAAGATGACGCCCTGCCCCGGCTGGTCATACGCCGCTGGGACCTTCTGCTTCACCGAGCTCGCGTGCGGGGCGATGCTGCCGATGTCGGCGGTGGCCCCGCGCGGCAGGACCAGATCGATCGAGCTGGACCGCGCCTCGAGCTGGACCTCGACCACGGGACTGGTGAACACCGCCTCGGTGAAGTCGAGCTTGACCGAGCCGGCCCGAGTGCTGATCAGCAGGCGGCGCGACACCGTCCATCGACCCTGGCGCTTGAGGCTGGACGAGCGGTTGCGGATCTCCAGCTGCTCCGGGACCGCTATGGGCCCCTTGTGCGGCAGGTCGCCGACATACGGCTCGATCTCCCCGAACGTGCGCGAACGCAGCACCCCGTCGACGCGATCCTCGAACTCCGAAAGCGTCAGCCGACCCTCCGCGACAGCGGCGTTGAGCTGGGCGACCACAAGCTCCCGCTCGGCGTCGGAGATGCGCATGTCCGGACGGTCCGTGCTCACGACGACACTCTAGACCCCATCGTGAGTCATTGACATACTGCGTTTTGCCACCCACTTCGGGTGGAAAAATGCGGGTTCAGCGCGGCTCACCGCGGGTGAGCAACACCATCGCCTCTTCCCATACAACCTGGTGACGGGCTAAGTTGTCGCCCAACCAGGGCCTGACGAGTGGCGGCATCCCTGGTGACCACCCGCTGGCCACGGGAGCTGATGGTGAGCGTGACACAGGCGGGATTCCGGGGTTTCCAGAACCCAGTCGACCCTACCCCAGCCGAGCTGCGCGCGTGGGCCTACCATCCGGACGCCTCGCTGCTGCAGACAATGCCCCCGGACTGGGACCTGCTGGTCGCCGGCGACCGGCTGATCGGCACCCTGTTCGAACTGGCGATGGACCCGGCCTGCCCGGCGCGCCGGTTCGCGCTGCACTGCCTGTACATCTACGCGGCCGACGGCATCCGCACGCACTTCCGCGCCCACCCGAGGCGCCGCCTGAAGAAGTTCGTGGAACAGGCCGAGAGCAGCGGCGACGAGCCACTCACGACGTGGGCCCACAACTCGAGAATGCTCCTGGCCCGCCCCGAGCTCTTCGACTACCACGACTGGTGCGAGGGCGGCCTGGTAAGACAACCAAGAAAGCTGAGCTGAGAGGCGCCGCTTCGGCATGCGGCGCCTCTCAGGCCTGACGCTGGTTCACACGTTCTTCGACGGGCGCCACACCACCAGGGCCGTCTGCTGCTGGTTCGTCGGGACCAGGTCGCGACGCGGGAAGCCCGCGGCCTCGATCTGGGCCAGGCGGGTGCGGGTCCGTATGAGCTCCGCCTCCAGCTCGGCCACGCGTTGCCGCAGGTCGCCGACCAGGCCCTCGAGCTCGATGATGCGCTTGATGCCGGCGAGGTTGACGCCCTCCTCCTGGCTCAGCCGTTGCACCTCGCGCAGCAGCGCCACGTCGCGCTCGCTGTAGCGGCGGCCGCCGCCGGAGGTGCGGCCGGGCTGCACCAGACCCATACGGTCATACTGCCGCAGGGTCTGCGGGTGCATCCCGGCCTGCCGGGCCGCGATGGAGATGATCAGCACCTTGGCGTCGGAGACCGCCTCGATGCTGAGAAACACCTCGCGCGGGTCCATGCCGTCGTCATCGCTCATAGCTGCTGCGCTCCCGTGCGATCGCGTCGAGCCGCTCCCGTGGAGCCGGCGGCGCCGCGGCCGCATAGTCGGACAGGGCCTTCCGGGCCTCCTCGGACAGCTCGTCCGGCACGTGGACGTCGATGGTGACCAGCAGGTCACCGACGTTGCCGTCGCGCCGGGCGACGCCCTTGCCGCGCACCCGCAGCGTCCGGCCGCTCGGCGTGCCCGGGGGCACGCGCAGCAGCACGGTCGCGTCGAGCGTCGGCACGCGCAGGTCGGCACCGAGGGCCGCCTCCGCGAACGTCACCGGCACCGTCAGCGTCAGGTCGTCGCCGCTGCGGCCGAAGACCGGATCGGGACGGACCTTGATGAGCACGAACAGGTCACCGGGCGACCCGCCCCGGGTGCCCGGCTCGCCCCGGCCGGCAAGCCGGATGCGCTGGCCGTCGGAGACGCCGGCGGGGATCCGAACGTTGATCGTGCGGGTCTTGGTGACCCCGCCGGTGCCGTGGCACTCCGGGCACTTCTCGTCGACGATGGTGCCCACGCCCTGGCACTCGCGGCACGGCTCGGTGAAGCTGAACGAGCCCTGGTTGCTGCTCACCACGCCGAGGCCGCGGCACTTGGTGCAGGTCCGCGGCGACGAGCCCGGTGCCGCGCCGTTGCCGTGGCAGGTCTCGCAGGTGCCGGGCGTGCGCAGGGTGATCGGCAGCGTCGCACCCTGCACCGCGTCGACGAAGTTGAGCACGACCTCGGTCTCGACGTCGCGCCCGCGGCTTCGGCGTCCGGTCGCCGGCGCGCCTCCACCACCCGAGAAGATCGAGCTGAACAGGTCCGAGAAGCCGGCGCCGCCGAAGCGGCGGTCGGCGCCCTGGGACGGGCCGCCCGCGCCCGCCCCGGCGTTGCCGAACAGGTCGCCGAAGTCGAACCCGGGACCGCCCGCCCCCGCCGGGCCGCCGGCCCGGGCGTTGCGGCGGAACTGTCCCGCGCCGAACAACGACCGCATCTCGTCGTACTCCTTGCGCCGCGCCGTGTCGGAGAGCACGTCATACGCCTCCGACACCGCCTTGAACCGCTCCTCGGCCGCCGCGTTGTTGGGGTTGCGGTCGGGGTGCAGCTCACGCGCGAGCTTGCGGTACGCCTTCTTGATCTCGTCGGTGGAAGCGGATTTGGTGACGCCCAGAACCGCGTAGAAATCCTTTTCCAACCAGTCCTTCGAACTCATCGCGCCACCTCCTCCAGGCGTTCGTCTACTCCGGGTCGGCGACCGCGACCAGGGCCGGTCGCAGCAGCCGCTCGCCGAGGAGGTAGCCGCGCCGCATCACGTCGATGCAGGTCGGCTCGGACACCTCGGCCGAGGTCAGGTGGGCCACCGCCTCGTGGCGCGTCGGGTCGAACGGGTCGCCCTTGGCCCCGAAAACGGTCAGTCCGAACTTGGTCAGCGCGGCGATGAGCTGCTCCGCCACCGACCCGAACGGCCCGACCAGGTCGCCGTGATCGCGCGCCCGGTCAAGGTCGTCGAGGACGGGCAGCAGCGCGCCCAGCACGTTGGCGCTGGCCTGCTCGACCACCAACGCCCGGTCGCGGTCGACCCGCTTGCGGTAGTTGGCGTACTCCGCGGTGACCCGCTGCAGGTCCCGCGTGCGCTCGTCGAGCTCGGTGCGCAGGGCCGCCAGCTCCGCGCCCAGCCCGTGCTGGTGCGCGTCGTCGGTCGTGCCCTGCGCCGCCGCCTGGTTGGGTGCCTCCGCCTCGGCGGCCGAATCGGGGGCATGAACGGTGAACTCCTCGTCCACGATCTCGCCCTCGACCGGCTTCTCCTTCTCCGGCTCCGCATCGGCCTCGGCCTCGGCCGTCACGACGGTCTCGTCGACCGCGTCGATGGCCTCCGCCTCGGGCGCCTCCGGCGCGGCCGGTTTCTGCGCATCCGTCACTTCTTGTTGTCCTCGTCGATGATCTCGGCGTCGACCACGTCGTCCGGGCCGTTGCCGGCCTTCGCGCCAGTGCTCGCGCCGCCCGTGGCGCTGCCGGCGTCGCCGGTGGCCTGCTGCTGCCGCTGCTGCTCGTAGAGCGCGCTACCGGCCTGCTGGGAGACCTGGGCGAGCTTCTCGTGCGCCGCCTTGATCCGCTCGGTGTCGTTGCCGCCGAGCGCGCTGCGCAGGTCGCCGAGCGCCTCGTTCATCTGCTCCTTGGCCTCGGCGGGGATCTTGTCGCCGCTCTCGGCCAGGAACTTCTCGGTCTGCCACTGAAGGGCCTCGGCGAGGTTGCGGGTCTCCGCCTCCTCGCGGCGGCGCTTGTCGTCGTCGGCGTGGTCCTGCGCGTCGCGCATCATCCGCTCGATGTCGTCCTTCGGCAGCGCCGAGCCGCCGGTGATCGTCATCGACTGCTCCTTGCCGGTGCCCAGGTCCTTGGCGGACACGTGCACGATGCCGTTGGCGTCGATGTCGAAGGTGACCTCGATCTGCGGCACGCCGCGCGGCGCCGGGGGCAGGCCGGTCAGCTCGAAGGTGCCGAGCCGCTTGTTGTACGCCGCCATCTCGCGCTCGCCCTGGAAGACCTGGATGAGCACGGAGGGCTGGTTGTCGTCGGCGGTCGTGTAGACCTCGGAGCGCTTGGTCGGGATGGTGGTGTTGCGCTCGACCAGCTTGTGCATGATGCCGCCCTTGGTCTCGATGCCCAGCGAGAGCGGGGTGACATCGAGCAGCAGGACGTCCTTGACCTCGCCCTTGAGGACACCGGCCTGCAGGGCGGCGCCGACGGCGACGACCTCGTCCGGGTTGACGCCCTTGTTGGGCTCCTTGCCGGTGAGCTGCTTGACCAGGTCGGTCACGGCCGGCATACGGGTCGAGCCGCCGACGAGGATGACGTGGTCGAGCTTGGCCATGTTGATGCCGGCGTCCTTGATCGCCTGCTCGAACGGCACCTTGGTGCGGTCCAGCAGGTCCTGCGTCATCCGCTGGAACTCCGAGCGCGACAGCTGGGTGTCCAGGTGCAGCGGGCCGTCGGGGCCGGCGGTGATGTACGGCAGGTTGATCGAGGTCGTGGTCGCCGCGGACAGCTCGATCTTGGCCTTCTCGGCCGCCTCGCGCAGCCGCTGCATCGCCATCTTGTCGGCGGACAGGTCGATGCCGTGCTGGCCGCGGAAGGTCTTGACCAGGTGGTCGATGACGCGCTCGTCCCAGTCGTCGCCACCGAGGTGGTTGTCACCGGAGGTCGACTTGACCTCCACGACGCCCTCGGCGAGCTCCAGGACGGAGACGTCGAAGGTGCCGCCGCCGAGGTCGAAGACCAGGACGGTCTGCTCCTTGGAGCCCTTGTCCAGCCCATACGCCAGGGCGGCCGCGGTGGGCTCGTTGACGATGCGCAGCACGTTGAACCCGGCGATCTCGCCGGCCTCCTTCGTGGCGGTGCGCTGCGCGTCGTTGAAGTATGCCGGCACGGTGATGACCGCGTCGGTGATCTGCTCGCCGAGGTAGGCCTCGGCGTCGCGCTTGAGCTTCATGAGCACCCGCGCGGACATCTCCTGCGGGGTGTACTTCTTACCGTCGATGTCGGTGGCCCAGTTGGTGCCCATCTCGCGCTTGACGGAGCGGATGGTCCGGTCCGGGTTGGTGACGGCCTGCCGCTTGGCGACCTCACCCACGAGAACCTCGCCGTTGCGGGCGAACGCGACGATCGACGGCGTCGTGCGCGCACCTTCGGCGTTGGCGATGACGCTGGGCTCGCCGCCCTCCAGGACACTGACCACCGAGTTGGTGGTTCCGAGGTCGATGCCGACCGCACGTGCCATAGCTGCTTGACCTCCATGCGGCAGTCGGCGTTGGCCGCCGGCTGCGAAGTTGAGTGACAGTCACTCAATAGTGCCACGAGACGCCCGATCGTCAAGTGGAACCTTGAGCCCGTTGGACGCAACCCTAAACCGGCCCGGGTGATTCCCGGGTGTGATCGCGCAGGGTCGCATCGATGTTCACGCGCATTGGATGGCGTTGCCGAGCCGCATCGTGCACGCTTTATCCGTGACCACACAGGGCGAGTCGGTGTCCGCCCGGTCGACGGCCGCCGACCCTTCGCCGGATGGCCCGTCGCCCGGTCGGCCCCCGCGCCCGCGCCGGCCGGACCAACCGCTGGCCGCCGCTCTGTCGGATCTGCGCGACACGGCGCGGGCGACGAGGTTCGCCCTGCCGCTGCCCAGCGCCGAGCGCGCCGAGACCGTCGCCGCCGCGATGGCCGGCCAGCTCGACGACTACCTGCTGCCCCGGCTGGAGCGCCTCGACGCACCGCTGCTGGTGGTGGTTGG
Organism: Dactylosporangium sp. NPDC000555; assembly: GCF_040300025.1. Classification (NCBI taxonomy): domain Bacteria; kingdom Bacillati; phylum Actinomycetota; class Actinomycetes; order Micromonosporales; family Micromonosporaceae; genus Dactylosporangium; species Dactylosporangium sp. NPDC000555. The sequence continues at coordinate 81,494 of NZ_JBEPDB010000008.1, forward strand.
CGGCTCGACCGGCGCGGGCAAGTCGACCCTGGTCAACAGCCTGATCCGCACGCCGGTCAGTCCGGCCGGGGTGCTGCGCCCGACCACCCGGGCCCCGGTGCTGGTCTGCCACCCGAACGACATGTCCTGGTTCTCCCGGGCCAACCTGCTGCCCTCGCTCACCCGCACGAGCGGGCCGAGCGGCGACGCGCGCTCGCTGCAGGTCGTGTCGGCTCCGGCGCTGTCGCCCGGGCTGGCCCTGCTCGACGCACCCGACATCGACTCGGTCGTCGACGCCAACCGGCAGCTGGCCGGCCAGCTGCTCGCCGCCGCCGACCTTTGGCTCTTCGTCACGAGCGCCGCCCGGTATGCCGACGCCGTCCCCTGGGGCCTGCTGCGCACCGCGCGCGACCGGGGCACCGCCGTCGCGCTCGTGCTCGACCGGGTGCCCGGCGCGGGCGCCGCTGACGAGATCGGCCCGCACCTCAGCCAGATGCTGCGCGACCGCGAGCTCGGCGGGGTGCCCCTGTTCCTGCTCCCGGAGACCCGGCTGGACAGCCAGGGCCTGCTCGGCGAGGCGCAGATCGCGCATCTGAGCGCCTGGCTCGACCGGCTCGCCCACGACGCGGAGGCGCGTGCCGCGGTCGTACGGCAGACCGTCGGCGGGGCGATCGACGCGCTCACGGTGGACGTGGTCATCCTGGCGGCCGCCGCCGAGGAGCAGGTCACGGCGGCGACGGCGCTCGGCGAGGCGGTCCGTGTGGCGTACCGCGCGGCGACCGAGTCGGTGGACAAGGGCATCCACGACGGCGCGCTGCTGCGCGGCGAGGTGCTGGCCCGCTGGCAGGAGCTCGTCGGTACCGGCGACATCATGCGCGCGCTGCAGACCCGGGTCGGCAGGCTGCGCGACCGCGCGGTCGCCGCCATCACCGGGCGGCCCCCGCCGGGCGAGCAGTTGCAGGAGGCGCTCGGGTCGGGGCTCGCGGTGCTGCTCAAGGGCGCCGCGACCGATGCCGCGGAGCGGGCCGGGACCTCTTGGCTGGCGCATCCGGCCGGGGCGGCGCTGCTGGACACCGCACCCAACCTGGTGCACCCCTCCGAGGACCTCGACGAGCGCATCGACCGGCTGATCCGCGACTGGCAGCGCTCGGTGCTGGAGCTGGTGCGCACGGAGGCCGGCGACAAGCGGGTGGTCGCCAAGGCCAGCGCCTACGCGGTCAACGCGACCGGCCTGCTGGTCATGGTCACCGTCTTCACGACCACGGCGTTCATCCCGACGGGCGCGGAGATCGCGGTCGCCGGCGGCACCACGATCGCGGCCCAGAAGGTCCTCGAGGCGATCTTCGGCGACCAGGCGGTGCGGTCGCTGGCCGAGCGCGCCCGGAGTGGCCTGGCCGAGCGGGTCGGGGCCCTGTTCGACGAGGAGGCGGACCGGTTCCGCGGCGCGCTGGCCGGCTCGGGCGTCGACGAGGAGCTGTCCGCCCGCCTGCGCGCCCTGAGCGTGGCCATCCACAAGGCACGCCCCGAGTTCGACGCATGAGCCCGGTGGAAAGGGACGGCATTACGGCATGAGCCTGGTGGAGAGGATCAAGCAGGTGGTCCCGCGGCAGACGCGACCGGTCGACGCCGACCAGCTGGTCACGCGGGTGGAGGCGATACGCCGGTTCGTCGCGGCGGCCGACGGCCACGTGCCCGAGGAGCAGCTCGTCACCGCCCGCACGGTGATCGACCGGGCCGGCGAGCGGCTCGCGCTGTCCGGCGCACACACCGTTGTCGCGCTAGCCGGCGCTACCGGCAGCGGCAAGTCCAGCCTGTTCAACGCGATCTCCGGCTTCCAGCTCTCCCGCGTCGGCGTGCGCCGGCCGACCACCGGCGTCGCGCACGCCTGCGTCTGGGGCCAGGCGGGCGCCGCGCCGCTGCTGGACTGGCTCGGCGTGCCGCCCAACCGCCGGTTCACCCGGGAGAGCGCGCTCGACGGCGACGACGAGGCCGCGCTGCGCGGGCTGGTGCTGCTCGACCTGCCCGACTTCGACTCGATCGAGTCGGGGCACCGGCTCGAGGTCGACCGGCTGCTGCGCCTGGTCGACCTGGTGGTGTGGGTGCTCGACCCGCAGAAGTACGCCGACCGCGTGGTGCACCGGCAGTACCTCGAACGGTTCCAGCGGCACCGCGACGTGACGGTGGTCGTGCTCAACCAGGCCGACCGGCTGGTCCGCGCCGATGCCGAGCGGATCGTCGCCGACCTGCGCCGGCTGCTCGACGCCGACGGCCTGACCGGCGTGCCGGCGTTCACGACGTCGGCGAAGGGCCGGCCGGGCCTGGCCACGCTGCGCACCGCGCTGGAGCGCGCGGTCGCGACGCGGCAGTCCGCGCTGCTGCGCCTCAATGGCGACGTCACGGACGCGGTGGCCGCCCTGCAGCCACTCGTGGCCTCCGGATCCAGGCCCTCCGCCGATGTACCGCGGGCCACGGTCGACCGCCTGGCCGAAGCGCTCGGCAACGCCGCGGGTGCCCCGATCGTCGCGGAGGCGACCGAGCGCACCTACCGGCACCGCGCGGCCGGCACGCTGGGCTGGCCGGTGCTGCGCTGGGCGCGCCGGATGCGCCCCGACCCGCTGCGCCGCCTGCACCTCGACGCGGGCCCGGTCGAGCGGCCCGACGCCACCTCGCTGCCGGAGTCGACGGCGGCGCAGAGGGCCGCCGTCTCGCTCGCCTCGCGCGAGGTCGCCGCGGCTGCCTCCGAGGGGCTGCCGGAGCCGTGGCCGGCCGCGATCGCCGCCGCGTCGCGCTCGCGGGTCGACGACGTGCCCGACGCGCTCGACGTCGCCGTCGCCTCCGCCGACCTGGGCCTCGACCGGAAGCCGGTCTGGTGGCGGCTGGTCGGCGCGCTGCAGTGGCTGGGCGCGGCGACCGCGCTGGCCGGGCTGGTCTGGCTGGGGGTACGGGCGGTGTTCGCGCTGCTCGGCCTGCCCAACGTCGACGGGCCGAAGGTCGGCGCCGGGATACCGCTGGCGACCGTGCTCCTCGGCGGCGGCCTGCTGTTCGGCCTGCTGCTGGCGATCGTGGTGCGGCCCCTCGTCGGCATCGCCGCGCGCCGCGCGCGGGTCCGGACGGAGCGCCGGCTGCGCGAGTCGATCGCGGTCGTCGCGGGCACGCACATCGTCGCGCCGGTGCAGGAGGTGCTGCGCTCGTACGATGACGCGCGTGAAGCCCTCGCTGCCGCCGCCTAGACTCGTCCGCCCGGTCCGCCGGCTGGGCTTCGGTGTCCTCGGACTGGTCAACCTCGCATGGGTCGGGTGGGCCGTCGCGGCGACCCACCACCTGAAAGAGGCCGGCTGATGGACCTGCGGTACCTCAGGGAACACCCCGCCCAACTGCCCGTGTTCATCCAGCACCAGCGGATCCGCGAGACGCCGGTGCCGGGCGGCTCCATCTGCACCGCCCAGCGGCTCACGCTCGACGACGGCAGCTCGGTCTTCGCCAAGTCTCTCGCCGACCCGCCGGAGGGGTTCTTCGCCGCCGAGGCCGCCGGGCTGCGCTGGCTGCGGGCGACGCACGCGGCCCCGGTACCGGAGATCATCGCCGAACTGCCGTCCATGCTCGCCCTGGAGTGGATCGACCACGGCGAGGCGACCCCGGCCGGCGCCGAGGAGCTGGGGCGCGGACTCGCCGGGCTGCACCGCTCGGGCGCGGAGGCGTTCGGGGCGCCCTGGCCCGGATACATCGGCACGCTCCGGCTGCCCAACGAGCCCTCGTCGCTGTCGTGGGGCCCATGGTTCGCGCAGTTCCGGCTGCGCCCGTTCCTGGAGGCCTCAACCGGGGCGCTGACCAGCGACGACATCGCCGGGGTCGAGCGGGTGATGTCGGAGATATCGTCGTACGGCGGGGACGAGCCGCCCTCGCGCATCCACGGCGACCTGTGGCCCGGCAACGTGCTGTGGGACCGCCGTGGCCGGGGCTGGCTGGTCGACCCGGCCGCTCACGGCGGGCACCGCGAGACCGACCTGGCGCTGCTCGGCCTGTGGGGCGGCGTGCCGCACCACGATCGGTTACTGGCCGCATACCAGGAGTCATGGCCGCTCGCGGACGGCTGGCAGGAGCGGGTGTCGCTACATCGGCTCTACCTCATGCTGGTCCACACCGCTCTCTTCGGCGCGGCGTACGGCGATTCCGTCCGATCGCTACTGCGCGCGCTCTGAACCGAAGAGACGTTCGGGTACCGTTCGAATCATGACCCACCAGGTTCCGCCGGAGCCCCCCGGGGCCGGCCTGGCCGACCGGCACGGCCGCGTGGCGACCGACCTGCGGGTTTCCCTGACCGATCGGTGCAACCTGCGGTGCACGTATTGCATGCCCGCCGAGGGTCTGGACTGGCTGCCCAGCCCGACCCTGCTCACCGACGCCGAGGTCGTACACCTGATCGACGTCGCCGTGCACCGCCTCGGCGTCACCGACGTGCGGTTCACCGGCGGCGAGCCGCTGCTGCGCCGCGGGCTGACCGAGATCGTCCGCGCCGTCGCCGCGCTGCCCGGCCGGCCGCGCATGATGCTGACCACCAACGGCATCGGGCTGAGCCGGCTCGCCGCGCCGCTGGCCGAGGCCGGGCTGGACCGGGTGAACGTGTCCCTGGACACCACCGACGCGGCCCGGTTCAAGACGCTCACCCGCCGTGACCGGCACGGTGACGTGGTCGCCGGGCTGACCGCCGCGGCCGAGGCCGGCCTCGTGCCGGTGAAGATGAATGCCGTACTCCTGCGTGGCGTCAACGACGACGAGGCCGTGCCACTGCTGCGATTCGCCCTCGAGCGCGGCTACGAGCTGCGCTTCATCGAGCAGATGCCGCTCGACGCCGGGCACACGTGGCGCCGCGACGAGATGGTCACCGGCGCCGAGATCCTCGCGCAGCTGCGCGGGGCGTTCACCCTGCTGCCCGACCCCGACGCGCGCGGCGGCGCCCCGGCCGAGACGTGGGTCGTCGACGGCCACGCCGGCATCGGCGGGCGGCCGGCCAAGGTCGGGGTGATCGCGAGCGTGTCGAGCCCGTTCTGCGGCGCGTGCGACCGCACCCGGCTCACCGCCGACGGCGCCGTGCGCTCGTGCCTGTTCAGCCAGGACGAGACCGACCTGCGCACCGCGCTGCGGACCGGGGCGAGCGACGAGGAGCTCGCCGACCTCTGGCGCAAGGCGATGTGGGCCAAACCGGCCGGGCACGGCATCGACGACCCGAGGTTCCTGCAGCCGGCCCGCCCGATGTCGGCAATCGGAGGCTGACCACCGTGCTCACCGCACGCCCACCTCGCGCGGCCGCCGCGCTCTCGATCGGAGACTGACCCACGTGCTGCTCGTACGCTATTTCGCGGGGGCCCGCGCGGCCTCCGGCCTGCCCGAGGAGAAGGTCGAGGCGGCGACGCTGGCCGAGCTGGTCGCGGTGATCACCGCGGACCGCCCGCGCCTCGCCTCGACGCTGACCGCGTGCTCGTTCCTGGTCGAGGGCACCTCATGGCGCGACCGCGAGGCCGCCCTACCGGCCACGGCGACGGTCGACGTGCTGCCCCCGTTCGCGGGCGGCTGACCGGGTGATCGTCATCATGCTGGCGGTGGCGCTCGCCATCGTCGCCCCCATTCACTGGTACCTCTGGAAGCGCCTCGTCAAGGACACCACCCGCACCCGGCGCGCTCGACGCGTCGGCACCGCGCTCGTCGTGCTGCTGGCCCTGGCGATCCCGGCGACGCAGGCGCTCTCGCGGGTGCTGCCGTACTCCTGGCAGGCGCTGGTCGCGTGGCCCGGCTTCCTGTGGCTCGCGCTGATGTTCTACCTGCTCGTGACGCTGGCGATCCTGGAGATCCCACGCCTGGCCCTGGTCCTGTGGCGGCGCCGCTCGCGCTCCACCGCCGCGTCCTCCGCAGATTCGGAACTTTTCGTCGATAACCGAGATGTCGTATTCGCCGGTCACAAGGTGGCGGACAACTCCGAACTGCCAGGCAACTCGGCGGCCGGGAGCTCGGCCGAGGCGGCCGGCAAGGCGGCCGTCGCGACGGTCGAGCCCGCGGCGCCGGCCGACGAGCGGTTCGATGCCGGACGGCGGCTGCTGCTCGGGCGGTCGCTCGCCGCCACCGCGGGAGTGCTCTCCGCGAGCACGGTCGGCGTCGGCGTCTTCCAGGCGTTGGGCGCGCCCGACCTCAAGCGGGTGCCGATCCGGCTCCCCAAGCTGCCCGCGAGCATGGACGGCTTCCGGATCGCGCTGGTGTCCGACATCCACCTCGGGCCACTGCTCGGGCGCGGGCACACCGAGCGGATCGTACGCATGATCAATTCCGTCGACGCGGACCTGGTGGCGATCGTCGGAGATCTTGTCGACGGCAGCGTCGCGCAGCTCGGGGCGGCGGCCGAGCCGCTGCAGGACCTGCGCGCCCGGCACGGCAGCTTCTTCGTGACCGGCAACCACGAGTACTTCTCCGACGACTACCAGGAGTGGGTCGACGAGGTGAACTCGCTGGGCGTCCGCGTGCTGCGCAACGAGCGCCTCGACGTGCAGGGACTCGACCTCGCCGGGGTCAACGACCTGAGCGGGGCGGGCGTCGGCGACGGGCCCGACTTCGGCAAGGCGCTCGACGGGCGCGACGCCGCCCGGCCGGTGGTGCTGCTCGCCCACCAGCCGGTCCAGGCGCACGAGGCCGCCCGGCACGGCGTCGACCTGCAGCTGTCGGGGCACACCCATGGCGGGCAGATGGTGCCGTTCAACCTGCTCGTCGGGCTGCAGCAGCCGGTCGTCGCCGGGCTGGGCAACGTCGACGGCACGCAGGTCTACGTCACGCGGGGCGCCGGGTTCTGGGGGCCGCCGGTGCGCTTCGGGGCACCGCCGGACATCTCGGTCATCGAACTGCACGGCGCGTAACCGGCGGCGATCCGGGCGGCTGTGACAGGATGCAGCGTGCCTTCGAACGCCGCCGCCTCCGATTCATCCGGCGAAGATCCCTCGTTTGTGGCCGATCTCCACATCCACTCGAGGTACTCCCGGGCGTGCAGTCGCGACCTCAGCATCGAGACGCTCACCTGGTGGGCGCGGCGCAAGGGCATCGCTCTGCTCGGCACCGGCGACTTCACGCACCCGGCCTGGCACGACCACCTGCGCGAGGCGCTGGTGCCCGCCGAGCCGGGCCTGTTCCGCCTGCACCCCGACCGCGAGGACGACATCCTGCGCCGGCTGCCGCCGCGGCTCGGCCGCGTCACGGGCGTGGCCGACCAGGCCGTGCGGTTCATGCTGTCGGTCGAGATCTCCACGATCTACAAGCGCGGCGACCGCACCCGCAAGGTCCACCACCTGATCTATCAGCCGGACTTCGAGGCGGCCGGCCGGTTCAACGCGGCGCTGGGCCGCATCGGCAACCTGGGCTCCGACGGCCGGCCGATCCTCGGGCTGGACTCGCGCGACCTGCTGGAGATCACGCTCGAGGCGAGCCCGGACGGCTTCCTGGTCCCGGCACACATCTGGACGCCGTGGTTCTCCGCGCTCGGCTCGAAGTCGGGCTTCGACGCGATCGCCGACTGCTACGCCGACCTGGCCGAGCACATCTTCGCCGTCGAGACCGGCCTGTCCTCCGACCCGGAGATGAACTGGCGGGTGTCGTCGCTGGACGGCTACCGCCTGGTGTCGAACTCCGACGCGCACTCAGCTCCGGCGCTGGCTCGCGAGGCCACGGTACTGCGGGGCGAGCTGTCCTACACGGGCGTGCGCGACATGCTCCGCACGGGCAACGGGCTCGTCGGCACGCTGGAGTTCTTCCCCGAGGAGGGCAAGTACCACGCCGACGGGCACCGGGCGTGCGACGTCAACTGGCCGCCGGCACGCACCCGCGAGGCGCAGGGGCGCTGCCCCGAGTGCGGCAAACCACTGACCGTCGGCGTGCTGCACCGGGTCGAGGAGCTCGCCGACCGGCCGGAGGGCTTCGTGCCAGCGGGCGCGCCCCGGGTCACGCACCTGATCCAGCTGCACGAGATCCTGGGCGAGATCAACGGCGTGGGGCCGAAGTCGAAGACGGTCGACGAGAAGCTCGCCGCGCTCGTCGCCCAGCTGGGCCCCGAGCTCGCCATCCTGCGCGACGTGCCGGTCGAGGACATCGCCCGGGCCGGCGGCGAACTGCTCGGCGAGGGCATCGCTCGGCTGCGGCGGGGCCAGGTGCACCGCACGCCCGGCTACGACGGCGAGTACGGCGTGATCCGGCTCTTCGAGCCCGCCGAGCTGCGCGGGAGCGCGCAGGAGGACGTGCTGTTCGAGGTACCGATGCCGGAATTGCCCAAGCAGCGCAAAGCGGAAGGGGCCCCGAAACCCCAGGCGAAGCGGCGTCGGCCCCAACCCGCGGAGCCCGCGCCGCCCCCACCGCCGATCGCGCCCCCGCCCTCGCCGCACGAGCCCCTCGAGCCCATGCTGGCCGGCATGGAGGAGGTCGGCACCGGCCTGCTCGACCGGCTCGACGCGCTGCAGCGGGTGGCGGCCTCCGCGCCCGGCGGCCCGCTGCTCATCGTGGCCGGGCCGGGCACGGGCAAGACCCGGACGCTTACGCACCGCATCGCGTACCTGTGCGCCGAGCTCGGCGTATTTCCGGAGGAGTGCCTGGCGATCACGTTCACCCGCCGCGCCGCCGAGGAGCTGCGCGAGCGGCTGGAGGTGCTGCTCGGGCCGGTGACCGAGGCGGTGACGGTCTCCACGTTCCACGCGCTGGGCCTGTCGATCCTTCGGGAGAATGCGGCCGCCGTCGGGCTGACCCCGCAGTTCCGCATCGCCGAGGAGGCGGACCTGCTGGCCGCGCTGGAGCCGCTGCCGGAGCGCGAGGCCCGCAAGGCGCTCGCCGCGATGGAGCCGGCGACGCGGGAGTCCCTGGCCAAGGCGCTGCGGGCGCGCGACCTGGTGTCGCTCGACGAGCTGCTCACGCTCACGGTCGAGTTGCTGACCGAGACGCCCGCGCTGGTCGACCGCTACCGGGCGCGCTGGCAATGGATCTTCGTGGACGAGTACCAGGACGTCGACCCGGTGCAGTACGAGCTGCTGCGGCTGTTGTGCCCGCCGGGCGGAAACCTGTGCGCGATCGGCGACCCCGACCAGGCGATCTACGCCTTCCGCGGCGCCGAGGTCTCCTTCTTCCTGCGCTTCACCGGCGACTTCTCCACGCCGGAGGTCGACGCGCGCGTGGTGCGGCTGACCCGCAACTACCGCTCGTCGGCGCCGATTCTGGCCGCCGCGGTGCAGGCGATCGCCCCGACGACGCTGGTGCCGGGGCGCCGGCTGGACCCGGCGCGGCTCGACCTCGAGGCGCCGATGGTCGGGGTGTACCCCGCCGCGTCGGTCGCCGACGAGGCGGACTTCGTCGTGCGTACCGTGGACGAGCTGGTCGGCGGCCTGTCGCACCGCTCGCACGACGGCCGCGTCGACTCCCGCGCCGCGGTCGGGGCGATGTCGTTCTCGGACATCGCCGTGCTCTACCGCACCGACGCCCAGGCCGCGCCGGTCGTCGACGCGCTGTCCCGGGCCGGCGTGCCGGTGCAGAAGCGCTCCCACGACCGCCTGCTCGATCGCCCCGGCGTCGCCGCGATCGCCCGGGAGCTGCGCTTCGCCGACGGCCTCGGCGGCTCGATCGCGGCCCGGGTGCGCCTGGCCGGCCAGGTCGTCGCCGGCCGCTGCGGCCAGCTCGACAGCGACCTCATCGGGCTCTCCGAGGCCGATGTGTGGAACGCCGTCGACCTGATGACGCCGCTCGCCCTGCGCGCCGGCAGCGACCTCGACGAGTTCCTCGGCGCGCTGGCCACCGGCGCGGAGGTCGACGGCTGGGACCCGCGGGCGGACCGGGTGCACCTGCTCACCCTGCACGCCTCGAAGGGCCTGGAGTTCCCGGTCGTGTTCCTGGTCGGCTGCGAGGACGGGCTGCTGCCGCTGCGGGCGTTCGCGGGCGCGCGCCAGTCGGAGGACGACGTCGCCGAGGAGCGCCGGCTGTTCTTCGTCGGCCTCACCCGCGCGCAGGACCGGCTCTTCGTCTCGCACAGCCGCATCCGGTTCCGGTACGGATCCGAGCGGGAGATGACGCCGTCGCCGTTCCTCTCCGCGATCGATCCGGGCCTGCTCGAGCGGCGCGGCGCGGCGGCCCCGCGCAAGCCCAAAGATCGACAGTTGCGCCTGATCTGAGCCGCTTTTGGCGCGGATCCGTGAGGTCACGGTGTTGGGGGGTGGAGCTACCGTAGCTGCATTCGCGCCGATAGGCTCACCACGCCGACCACGGCCGAGGACCAGGAGGACATCATGTCGGGTTACGGACCGCCGGGCGGACCGTACCGGGGTCAACCTCAGGACCCATGGCAGCAGGGCGGTCAGCAGGGCCCCTATGGGCAGCCGGAACAGGGTCAGCCGACATCCGGTCAGCCGACATCCGGCCAGCCGTCGTGGGGCCAGCCGGAACAGGGCTACGGCCAAGGCGGCTACGGCCAGGGCAACCAAGGCGGTTACGGCAACCAGGGCGGTTACGGGCAGGGCGGCTACGGCGACCAGGGCGGCGGCTACGGGACTCCGGGCGGGTATGACGACCGGCGCGGCTTCGGCGACGACCGCACCTACCAGCAGCCGGGCGGTTACCAGCCGTACGGTAACGAGCCCCCGGGCTACAACGACGAGCCGCCGTGGGGCCCGCCGCCGGCGGCGGAGCCACCGAAGAAGAAGCGCTCCGGCGGCACGATCGCGGTGGTCGCGGTCCTCGCGCTGCTGCTGTGCGGTGGCGGCGGCGCGGGCGCGTATTACGTGCTCAAGGACAACAAGAAGGACACCCCGGCAGCCGGCGCTTCGGCGAATCCGGACTCGTCGAGCTCCGCAGCCGCCAGTGGCGGCGCCCCGTCGGCGGGCGGCAGCGCTGCCCCCTCGAGCGGCGCCAGCAAGCCGGGCGCCCAGGCCGGCGACGCGGCGAACGCGAAGGTCGGCGACTGCCTCAAGAACGTGGGCAGCGACGACAAGCCGGTCATGCGGAAGGTGACCTGCGCGAAGGGCAGCTACGAGGTGCTCAAGACGATCCCCGGCACGAACGACACGACCAAGTGCGCGGGCACACCGGAGTACAAGTATCACTACTTCTTCAAGAGCCCGGACGGCTCACAGGACTTCGTGCTCTGTCTGAAGCAACGCTGAACCTCCGAAGCCGCCGGCCAGGCACTCGCCCGGGCCGGCGGCTTTTTCGGCCCCCTTGCGAGGGGGCCCCGCAGAGGTGTAGTACATTAGTTCGAGCAAGTCATCGAACGCCTGTTCGGTATCGTTCGATGGCGCCTTATAAGGCTGTCTTGCGTGCGCGCTAGACAGCCGTAGATCTTCCACGACGACACGCCGTAGAGGTTCTTCTACGCGGTTCTAGCCTGCGCGCTAGAAAGCCCGATACTGTGCGATTCGTGGACCCGGTTCGCAATCCCTATGCGCCCGGCGCCGGGCAGCGCCCGCCCGAACTCGCCGGGCGCGACCGTGAGCTGCACGCCTTCGACGTGGTGCTCGAGCGGATCGCCCGGGGCCGGCCCGAGCGGTCGCTGATGCTCACCGGGCTGCGGGGCGTCGGCAAGACCGTGCTGCTCAACACGTTGCGCTCCGAGGCGATATCGCACCTGTGGGGCACCGGCAAGATCGAGGCGCGGCCCGACCAGTCGCTACGCCGGCCGGTCTCCGCCGCCCTGCACATGGCCGTCCGCGAGCTCGCGCCGCACCATCGCGCGCCGGACCGCATCGACGAGTTCCTCGGCGTGCTCAAGGCGTTCGCGCTGCGCGAGGACCCGCGCAAGCCGCCGTCGAAGCTGCGCGACCGCTGGCAGCCGGGCATCGACGTGCCCGCCGCGACTGGCCGGGCCGACTCCGGCGACATCGAGATCGACCTGGTGGAGCTGTTCACCGACGCCGCGAGCGTCGCCACCGACGTGGGCACCGGCGTGGCGCTGTTCATCGACGAGCTGCAGGACCTGGCGGCCGACGACATCTCGGCGCTGTGCGCGGCCTGCCACGAGCTGTCGCAGACCGGCGCGCCGCTCATCGTCGTCGGCGCCGGCCTGCCGCACGTGCCCGCGCTGCTGTCCGCCTCGAAGTCGTACTCGGAGCGGCTGTTCCGGTATCAGCGCATCGACCGCCTCGACCGGATCGCCGCCGACCTGGCGCTCACGGCGCCGGCCGAGCGCGAGGAGGTCGAGTACGAGCCGAAGGCCCTCGACGCGCTCTACGAGGCCTCCGGCGGCTACCCGTACTTCGTCCAGGCCTACGGCAAGGCGACCTGGGACCACGCGCCGCGCTCGCCGATCACCGCCGCCGACGTGCGGGTCGCCGCGCCCGAGGCGGAGGCGGAGCTGGCCGTGGGCTTCTTCGGCTCGCGCTACGATCGCGCGACCCCGGCCGAGCGCGAGTACATGCGCACGATGGCCGCCCTGCTCCCGGCCGTCGACGTGTCGGAGGCGGTGGCGACCTCGGAGATCGCCCGCACGCTCGGCCGCCGGCCGGCCAGCCTGTCCCCGGCCCGGGACGCGCTGATCAAGAAGGGCCTGATCTACTCCGGCGAGCGCGGCACGGTCGCCTTCACGGTCCCCCACTTCGCCCGCTACCTGCGGACCCAGCCGGCGGAGTAGGTTTCGCCGCCGCGCGCTCCATGATGCCGCGCAGGTCGCGGCGCTCGATCGCGGCCGCCATCAGCTCGGGGAACACGTCCGGGGTGCAGGCGAAGGCCGGCACCCCGAGCGCGGCGAGCGCCGCGGCGTTCTCCCGGTCGTAGTCGGGCGCGCCCTCGTCCGACAGCGCGAGCAGGGTGATCACCTGCACCCCGGCCGCCGTCATCGCCGCGACCCGGCGCAGCATCTCCTCGCGCACGCCGCCCTCGTACAGATCGCTGATCAGCACGAAGATGGTGTCCCGCGGCCGGGTGATGAGCTGCTGACCGTACGCGATCGCCCGGTTGATGTCCGTGCCCCCGCCCAGCTGGGTGCCGAACAGCACGTCGACCGGGTCGCTCAGCCGGTCGGTCAGGTCGACCACGGCGGTGTCGAACACGACCAGCGATGTCTTCAGCGAGCGCATCGAGGCCAGGACCGCGGCGAATACCCCGGAGTAGACGACCGAGGCGGCCATCGACCCGGACTGGTCCACGCACAGCACGATGTCGCGCTGCACCGCCTGCGCCCGCCGTCCGTAGCCGATCAGCCGCTCCGGCACGATCGTGCGCCGCTCGGCCTGGTAGTGCTTGAGGTTCGCCCGGATCGTGCGATCCCAGTCGATGTCGCGATGCCTCGGCCGGTTGATCCGCGCGGCCCGGTTGAGCGCGCCGCTGAGCGCGGTGCGGGTCGGCTGCGCGATGCGCCGCTCCAGCTCGGCGACGACCTTGGCCACGACCTTGCGCGCGGCCCGCTTGCTCTTGTCGGGCATCACCCGGTTGAGCGACAGCAGCGTGCCGACCAGGTGCACGTCGGGCTCCACCGCGTCGAGCATCTCGGGCTCGAGCAGCAGCCGGGTGAGGTTGAGCCGCTCGATCGCGTCGGCCTGCATGACCTGTACGACGGTCGACGGGAAGTACTGCCGGATATCGCCCAGCCAGCGCGCGACCCGTGGCGCCGACGCGCCGAGCCCCGCCCCGCGCTGCCTCGCCTCGCCGTCCGCGCCCCCGTCGTAGAGCGCGCCGAGCACAGCGTCGACCGCCGCATCGGTGCCGCTCAGCGCATACCCGGTCCCCTCCGCGCCCGGCGCGCCGCCGAGCGCCAGCCGCCACCGGCGCAGCCGCTCATCGGCCTCGGGGTCGCCGGTCCGACCCGCCTCGTCAGACATGCAGTGCCCTCCCCAGCAGCCGCGCCGCGACCGGCAGCAGCAGGGCGCCCCGGGCCGCGTCCACGTCGTCGTCCTCGCGGGCGCCCGGGCGCCCGGTGCCGATGTGCGCCGCCCGCTCGCCGATCATCCGGCGCTGCGGCGCCGGGTAACCACTGAACGTGCGCCGCAGCAGCGGCAGCACCTCGACGAACGCCTCCCCCGGTATGCCGGTCAGCCACGCGTCGACCAGCGCCAGCAGGCGTTCGTCGTGCACCAGCAACAGCCCGTCGCCGGCCAGGAACCCCTCGATCCACGCGGCCGTGCGGGCCACCGGCACGCCAACCGTCAACACCAGCGCCATCCGGGCGCCGACCTCGTCCGTGTCCACCGCGCCGGCGTCCAGCAGCAGCCGGTTCATCCGTCCCGTCAGCAGGCCGTGCAGGTCGCCCCGGGTGGACAGCCCGCCCAGCACCGTCTGCCAGCGCGCCTGCGCCTCGGCGTCGTCGACCAGCGCGAGCGCGGCCTGCACCCCGTCGATCCGGTCCCGCATGACCGCCGCGGCGGTGTCGTCGAGCCCGCCGACCGCCGCCGGCAGCCCGACGCAGATACGGGTGATCATCCCGAACGTCACGTCGCGCAGCGCGGACAGGTCGGTCCCGCGCACGTCGCCGTATCGCAGCGTGCGCGCCAGCGCCGGCAGCGCGTCCATCAGGTGCGCCACGTCGGCGTCCAGCGCCATCCGCTCGTCCAGCGCGTCGAGCACACCCGGCAGCGCGTCCGGCAGGTCTGCCAGCAGGCACCGCTCCACCAGCGCGGTCACGTCCGCCAGCGTCGCCGCGGCCGCGGCCTGCTCGGCGACCCGGGTGGTGGCGGCCTCGAGCACCGTCGTGCCATACGCCCCCGCCTCCACCAGGTCGACCGCGAACTCTGGCTGCCACGCGATCTCCCACTCCTCGCGGAACGTGCCCTTGCCCCTGGCCGCGGCAAGCACCTTGCCCCACTCGACGCCGAGCAGCCGCAGCCGATGCAGCAGCCGGCTGCGCTCCAGGTCGAACGGCTGACGCAGGTCGAGCTTCAGCTCGCGGCGCTCGACCCGAGGGGGCAGCCGCAGCCGCCGCTGGCTGCCGGCCACGTCTCGGGCGATCGGCACGCCGGGCGTCTGATCCGGCACCCGCCCGAGCCGGTCGCCCACGACCAGCCGCCGATTGATCAGCGCCAGTCGCAGGTCGTCGCCGTCGCACAGCACAGCGTGCGCCGCGTCGGTGACCTCGGCGAGCCCGGCGAGCGGCCGGCCGCGCATCGTTGCCAGCGCCTCGGCCAGCCGGGTCGCCTCGATGACGTGCGCGCTCGAGACCGGGACGCCGTCCTTGCGCAGCACGCCCGCGGCCCGCACCAGCCACCGCTCGATGACGTGCGCGTCGACCGAGGTGAACAGGTGGTGATACCAGCCCGGCGAGCGCACCCCGGCCCCGTAGCCCTGCCACGACGCCAGCCGCGCGTGCGTCCACGGCACCCACGCCATGGCCACTTTGACCTTGGGCAGCCCTCGCACGGTCGCCGCGTCGGCCGAGGCGCTGGGCAGCGGCGCGGTCAGGGCGGGCACGTGCCACGCGCCGCAGACCACGGCCACCCGCTCGAACTCCTTCAGCGCCGTGCGCAGCCCGATGCGCATGTACGCCTCGCGCCGCTCCTCGTCCACCCGCTCCGCCTCGGGCGGCCGCGGTGCGTGCGCCCGCACGACGGTCATGGCCTCCGCGATCGCGGCGAACGGCGCCGTCGCGGCCCGCAACTCGGCCTCGTCCACCTCCGCCTCGACGGCGAAGATCCCGACACCGCCCAGCGCCCCAAAATCGGAAATGTTCGATTTATCGGTCTCTGTCGGTGGTTCCGCGATCTCGAAGCGGTGCTCGACCACGTCTTCCCACCAGCGCTCGGGGTCGTCATACCCGGCCGCCTCGGCCAGCGCACCGATCGGGTCGATGCGCACCGCGTCGTCGTCCGAGGCCGCCGCCTCCGCCGAGGCCGGCGGGGACGCCAGGCGGATGGTGGCCGGCAGGTCGATGAACCGCACCGGCACCTCCCGCGCCACCGCCCACCGGATCGCCTGCCACTCCGGGGAGAACTCGGCGAGCGGCCAGAACGACGCGCGCAGCTTCGGGTCGGGGTTGTCGGCCGGATATGCCAGCAGGGCCACCGGGGCGCGCATGTCTTCGTCCCCGGCATACGGCACCAGCGGGTCGGCCTCGGGCGGCCCCTCGATCAGCACGACCTCCGGCTGGAACGCGGCCAGGGCCCGTCGCACCGCGCGCGCCGAGCCCGGGCCGTGGTGGCGCACGCCCAGCAGGAGCGGCTCACTCGCCACGGCGGGCCGCTCGGTAGAAGTCGCGCCAGCCCTCACGCTCGCGAATGACCGTCTCCAGATATTCCTGCCAGACGACCTGGTCCGACACCGGGTCCTTGACCACGGCGCCGAGGATGCCGGCGGCGACATCGCCGGCGCGCAGCGCGCCGTCGCCGAAGTGGGCGGCCAGCGCTATGCCGTTGGTGACCACCGAGATGGCCTCGGCGGTCGACAGCGTGCCGCTGGGCGACTTGAGCTTCGTCCGGCCGTCCTCGGTGACGCCGTTGCGCAGCTCGCGGAACACTGTGACCACGCGCCGGATCTCGTCGACGGCGGGCGGCATCTCGGGCAGCTCCAGGGCCTTGCCCAACGCCGCGACCCGCCTGGCCACGATGTCGACCTCCTCCTCGACGCCGGCGGGCACGGGCAGGACCACCGTGTTGAACCGACGGCGCAGCGCGGAGGACAGCTCGTTGACGCCCCGGTCCCGGTCGTTGGCGGTGGCGATCACGTTGAAGCCCTTGCGGGCCTGGACCTCCTGGCCCAGCTCCGGCACCGGCAGGGTCTTCTCGGACAGGATCGTGATGAGGGTGTCCTGCACGTCGGACGGCACGCGGGTCAGCTCCTCGATCCGCGCGATGCGCCCGTCGGCCATCGCCCGCAGGACCGGGCTCGGCACCAACGCGCCCCGGCTGGGACCTTCGGCGAGCAGGCGGGCGTAGTTCCAGCCGTAACGAATGGCCTCCTCCGGCGTGCCGGCGGTGCCCTGCACCAGCAGGGTCGAGTCGCCGCTGATCGCCGCGGCCAGGTGCTCCGACACCCACGTCTTGGCCGTGCCCGGCACGCCGAGCAGCAGCAGCGCCCGGTCAGTGGCGAGCGTGGCGACCGCGACCTCCATCAGGCGGCGCGGCCCGACGTACTTCGGGGCGATGAGCGTCCCGTCGGCCGCCTCGCCGCCGAGCAGATACGTCACGACCGCCGCGGGCGAGAGCCGCCACCCCGGCGGCCGCGGCCGGTCGTCGCCGGCCGCGAGCGCCACGAGCTCCGCGGCGAACTCGTCCTCGGCGTGCCGCCGCTGCACCGTCTCGGCGACGGGCGCCCCGTCGACGTGGGCGGCTGTGACATCGACTGTGGTCACGCGAGCTCCTCGAGCATGTCGTGGCGGAACCGGAGGGTGTCGGCGAAGCGGCCGACGATGGAGGACATCGGGTCGTCGGAGGGCAGCCCCGCGGCCAGCGTCGCGGCGCGGAGGGCGGTGCCGGCGGGCAGCCGGAGCGCGGCGAGCTCGCACAGCCCCGCCAGTCGCCAGCCGGCGGAGCGGCGGCCACCCAGGTCGTCGAGCGCGCCGAAGACGGCCTCGACCAGCGCGGGCGGCCACGGCCGCGGGCACAGCTCGAGCACGTGCTCGACCCCGACCGCGGCGGCGCCGGCCAGCCCGCGGCGCAGGACCTCCACCGCGATCGTGGCCAGCGCCTTGGGGGGCAGCGCGTCGTAAAGCGCCTCGAGCAGCAGCCGGTCGTCGGGCCGCCCGCCCGCGACGACCTCCTCGGTCAGCCGTTCGGTCAGCGCCGTGGCCCAGCCCGGCTCACGCTGCCCGGCGGCGGCCCGAGCCAGGCCGCGGCGCAGGACCGCGGCCCACTCGTCCATCACGGGCAGGCTCAGGAACTGCTCCGGCGCCCCCCACACCCGCAGCGGAGTGCGCGTGAGCAGCTCCTCCAGCCACCAGGCCCGCTCGCCCACCCCGGCCGGTGGCCGCGGCGCAATGCCGTCGCGGCGCATGCCCTTGTCGCAGGCCGCGGGCGGCACCACCTGTATGCGCCCGCCGACGACCCGCACGCACGCCGTGCTCCGCTCGATCATGCGCCGGGCGTAGGCGCTGTCCGGCAGCAGCGTGAGCAGGTCGAGCGCGGCGATCCGCACCTCCTTGCGCCGATCGTCGAGCGCGCCCTCCAGCACCGGCTCGTCGGCGCCGGAAAGCCCGGTCGCCAGCGCACCCAGTAGTGCGGCCCGGTCGTCGGGCGTCTCGCTCGCCCAGACCTCGGCGAGCATGTCGCGGCCGCGCTGCTCGCCCTCCGGCCCGCCGCGGCGCACGGCCGTCAGGATGCCGACCCGCCGGCCGATCGAGCCCAGCTCCCAGCCCTGCGGGTCGTCGGCGGGCGCCTCGACCGCGGCGGCGTCGAGATATCCCCAGTCGGGCCGCTGCGCGGCGAGCCAGGCGGCGCGCGGACCACCGGCCGCGGCGACGAGCACGCGCAGCGCTCGGTGCCGCCGCCCGATCTCCAGCAGCGCGGGCAGCAACTCGCCGGGGACGCGCCGGTGCCCGACCGCCCCGAGCCACTCGGCGAGCAGCTCCATCCGCCCGTCGGCGTCGCGGACCGGCACGGCGTTGCTGGTCCCGTATCCGGCCGCGTCCACGGCCAGCAGATCGGCCGCCCGGGCCGCCGCGGACCACGACACGAGCGGAATGTCCGAGTCGTCCGGCGCGGGCACCGGCACGGCCAGCCCGGTGCGCGCCCGGAACCCGGCCCGCCGATACAGCGTCAGCGTCCCCGCCGCATCCAGCAGCGCCTCGGCCGGATCCTCGCCCGGCGTGCCCACCCCGGCGGGCAGCGTGCGCCGCTGCGTGCCGACGAGCGCGGTCGCGAGCACGTCTCCCCAGTCGGGAAGACCGGATAAATCCGAAATGCCCGGTGCATGCCCCGCAGGCACGGACGACGGCACGGGCGACGAGGCGACCCCGGAGGCGCCCGGGGTCGACGGCGGGGCGGTCACAGCCGCACCAGCCTGTCGTCGGACCACACGCCCAGAGGGCGAAAGCCGGCCGCCGACCACTCGCCGGTGACGGTGGCGGGGCGGCCAGCGGTGACGGCGACGAGGCGCCAAGGCTCGCCGGCCGCCGGGTCGAGCGGCAGCCCATTGCCCGCGGCGTCGGCGAGGAGCCAGGCGGCGCCGTCGCGGACGGGACAGACGGCGTCGAGGGCCATCGGCCAGTAGTCCAGCCAGGGGTCGCCGGCCAGGGCCTCCGCGTGGGTGCGCAGGTTGGCCTCGATGCCCGCGCGGCCGGCGACGGCGTGCATGCGCTCGGGCGGGGCGTGGCGCTTGGCGATGAGGGCGCGCTCGGGCCGGCCGCCGGGGTAGAGGCACACGTCGGCGTCGAGCTCGGTGCCCGGCAGCAGGTCGATCGGCAGCGACTGGCCGGCGACGGCGAACGACAGCACGATCAGCGGGCGGCCGGAGCCGGCCCCGCGCAGCCAGGCGCGGCGGACGGTGAGCTGGTCCTCGATCTCGTCGCGGACGCCGTGCACCTGCCAGCGGTCGCGAACGGCGGGGCCGGCGAGGACGGTCTCGGTGGCGATCGGCACGCCGACGCGCATGCGCACGCTGGCCGCGAGGTCCTCGGGCAGCTCGGCGAGGCGCCGGTAGCCGCCGACGAGCAGGTGCAGCCGGGCGAGCTCGCCGAGAAGCCGCTCCGGCGAGCCCATGACCGCGGCGGTGCGGCGCAGGATCCCCGCGGCGCTGGCGGCCTGGGCGTCGACCAGCCGGGCGGTCATCGTGTCCCAGGAGGCGCCGCCGCGGCCGACCCCGGCCAGGCCGGAGCGGGCCTGGTCGGCGAGCCAGCGGTCCAACTCCTCGAGCCCGGCGGCGATCCGGTCGGCCCGCCTGGCCTGTGCCTTCTCGCTGGGGGCGGACCTGCCCGCGGTGCCGCCCCCGGATGAGGGCCGCTCGGAGGCGGCCGCGGCGGCGCGATCGGCGCGAGCGGCCCGCGACGCCTGCCAGGCGCTCGCCCACGAGGGCGCGACGGCCTCGGGCACCGCACCCGACGACCAGCGCAGCAGCAGGCCCAGCGCGTGCTTGCAGGGAAACTTCCGGCTCGGGCAGGTGCACTTGAAGGCGGGCTCGGTCAGGTCGACCGCGGTCTGATAGGGCGTGCTGCCGCTGCCCTGGCAGAGGCCCCACAGGGTCGGGTCGATGTCGTCCGCGGCGCTCAGCCCGGTCTCCAGCCAGGCGCGGTCGCCGGCGAGCCCGCGCGCCGCCCGCTGCGCGGACGAGTCGGGCGCCAGCGCCATCACCTGGTCGGTGGTCCAGACCGTGGTGACCGTCGTTGTTTCGGCCATGCTGCTAACCGTAGTGAGGGGGTACGACATTTCTCGGGTGGGTATGTCTCGGTCATGAGACCCGTGCGTACCGCAGCCCGCTCGATGCTCGCTGCGATCTTCGTGATCCAGGGCTGGGCCGCGTTCCGCGACCCGGAGAAGCTCGCCGAGCCCGCGCGGCCGGTCACCGACCGGCTGGAACCGACGATCAAGGCGCTGCACCCGAGCCTGCCGACCGAGGCGGAGACGCTGGTGCGGGTCAACGGCGCCGCCCAGATGGCCGGCGGCATGCTGCTCGCCACCGGGCGCGCGGCCCGGCCGGCGGCGCTGCTGCTGGCCGGCTCGCTGGTGCCGACCACGCTGGCGGGTCACCGGTTCTGGAGTATCGAGGACCCGCAGCAGCGCGCCGCGCAGCGGGTCCAGTTCCTCAAGAACCTCGGGCTGGCCGGCGGCCTGCTGCTGGCCGCGCTCGACCACGAGGGCCGCCCGGACCTGCGGTGGCGGGCCGGTCAGGCGAAGCGGACCCTGCGGCGGGCGAAGCGGCGCCTCAGGGACAGTTCACCCACTCCTCTTCGCCGTCGGTGAACACCTGACGCTTCCACACCGGCAGCCGAGCCTTGACCTCATCGACCAGCCGGGCGCACAGCGCGAACGCCTCCGCCCGGTGCGCGGTCGACACCGCGGCGACGAGCGCCACATCGCCGATCTCCAGGCGGCCGACCCGGTGTGACACCGCGAGCGCGTGCACGGCGGGGTCGGCGGCGAGCTCCGCGGCCACCTCGGCGAGGACGTCGCCGGCGCTGGGGTGCCCCTCGTACTCGAGCTCGAGCACGCCGCGCCCGCCGTCGTGATCACGCACGACGCCGGCGAACGACACGACAGCCCCGGCGGCGCGGTGCTCGACGGCGAGCTCGTGTGCGCGCACGTCGAGCGGCTCGGTGGTCACCTCGGCCCTGATCACGATCGGTCCCCGTCCAGCAGCGGTACGAGCTGGGCCACCGTGCCCTCGTGTCCCTCGGCACCCGGCGGGATCACCGCGAACCCCACCGAGTTGGCCAGGCCGCGCAGCATCGCCGAGCCGACGTGGGCGACGGGGTGCGCCCGGCCGTCGGCGAGGGTGACGAGCGCGAGGTGGGTGAAGTCGCCGCGGCCGGGCACACCGGCGCCCAGCGTCACCGTGCCCAGCGCCGGCATCGGGCGGCCGGTCAGCCCGGCCAGCAGCGGCAGCACCAGGGACACGAGCGCGACGAACGTGGACTGCGGGTTGCCGGGCAGGCCGGCGACGAACTGGCCGCCGGGCAGCTGCGCGACGAGCATGGGGAACCCGGGGCGCACCGCGACGGTGTTCACGACATACGTAGCGCCCAGTTCGGCCAGCGCCGGGTGCAGGTGGTCGACCGGCCCGTGCATGGTGCCGCCGGTGGTGCAGATCAGCTGGGCGCCCGCGTCGACCGCGGCGCGCAGCGCGGCGACGTGGTCCTCGAGCGTGTCGGCGACCGGCGCGCGCGTGAGCACCACGTCGGTGCCCGCCCGGCGCAGCCAGGACGGCAGCGAGGGGCCGAGCGCGTCGCGGACCCGTCCGGCGCCGGGGGTGCCGGCGGTGAGCAGCTCGTCACCGAAGACCAGCAGCGCGGCGCGCGGGGCGGGGCGGCAGGTCAGGGTGTCGTACCCGCACGACGCGGCCAGCCCGATGACGCCCGGCGTGATCGGCGTGCCGGCGGGCAGCAGTGCCTCGCCCGCGGCGGCCTCCTCGCCCTGCTCCCGCCAGTCGGGCAACCGCCGGGGCTCGCCGGTGACGGCGCCGTCGGCGACGGCGGAGTCCTCGACCCGGACGATCGCGGTGGTACCACCGGGCACCATGCCGCCCGTCGCGATCTCGACGCAGGTGCCGTCCTCGGTCAGCGGCGCCGCGGTGTCGCCGGCGAGCACCCGCCCGACGATCCGCCACGGGGCCGGGCCGCGCGTCGCCCAGCCGTCGACGCTGGAGGTCGGGAAGGCCGGCAGGTCGGTCAGGGTCACCAGGGGCGCGGCGAGTGTGAGGCCGTCGGACCCGGCGAGCGGGACCGGGATGGGGCCCGGCGCAGCCGCCGAGCCCGCCTCGAACACCGCCTCGCGGGCGGCCGCCCACGCGATCGGTAACGTCACGACGAAAGCCTAGACCCTCAGGTGCGCTTGATCACCAAGCGAGCCTCACCGGGCGCGGCGGTGCCGACCCTGGTCGTGCGACTGGACCCGGGTCCGTCAGTGATCGCCGCCATGGAGCTGGTCGACGGCATGCGCCAGGACGGGACCGAGGACCGCCAGGCCGTCCTTCGCCCCGCCGCGCGAGCCGGGCAGGTTGACGATCAGCGTGCGCCCGGCGACGCCGGCCAGCCCGCGGGACAGGATCGCGGCCGGGACCTTGGCCGCGCCGGCCGCGCGGATCGCCTCGGCGATGCCCGGCACCTCGTAGTCGAGCACCCGCCGGGTCATCTGCGGGGTCGCGTCGGTGGGTGTGATCCCAGTGCCGCCGCTGGTCAGCACGACGTCGGCACCTTCGGCGACGGCCTCGCGCAGCGCGGCCTCGACGGGCGGGCCGTCAGGCACCACGACCGGGTCGCCGACGGCGAAGCCGAGCTCGCGCAGGCCGGCCACGAGGATCGGGCCGCTGGTGTCGGCGTACACGCCGGCCGCGGCCCGGTTGGAGGCCACGACGACGACGGCCTTCACGACCGCTCCCACACGCCGGTCTTGCCGCCCTCTTTGCGCAGCACGCGCACCGATTCCAGCGACGCCGCCGGGTCGACCGCCTTGATCATGTCGATCAGCGTGAGGCCGGCGGTCGCCACGGCGGTGAGTGCCTCCATCTCCACGCCGGTGCGGTCGGCGGTGCGCGTCACGACCTCGACCTCGATCACGTCGTCGCGAAGCGTCAACTCGACCGTCACACCATGCAGGGCGATCGGGTGACACAGCGGGATAAGGTCCGGGGTGCGTTTCGCGCCCATGATCCCGGCGACCCTGGCGACCGCCAGCGCGTCGCCCTTCGGCAGCGCGCCGTCACGCAACAGGTCAACCACTTCGCGTGTGGTTCGGACGAATCCCGCCGCGACGGCCCGCCGTGCGGTCACGTCCTTGGCGGCCACATCGACCATCCGGGCGGCGCCCGATTCGTCCACGTGGGTCAGCTCTTTCGACACCCGGCGAGCTTAGTCCTCCCACCCGGAAGCCAAGTTGATCATGCCCACTGGGGCCGGAACGTCAAATTCACTATACAGAGCGTCACATTCACACCAGCAAATCGTGACAACGCCCGCTATAGTTCGCAAACTATGATTCGACCGACAAATCGCCTTGAGCATCTTGCACCTTGCGCCCTAGGCTGCGTACAGCGCTCAACACGTCGACGAACATCGATTAATGAGCCGAACACGGGGGTTGTATCCGCAAACGACCTTTGGGGGAGAAATGCAGAAGAAGGACTATCTCTGGGGCTGAACCCGCTCGACGGGTTGACAAGCCGGGAGCGGCATCGGCCACGATGAAGCTCGACGCAATGCAGAAACAACCGCGAACCGACGACGCGACCAACCGGCGCCTGTGGCGTCTCGTTGGTCCCGTCGTCGTCGGCGGGGCCGGGGCCGCGATCTGGGCACTCTGGCACATCTCCGACCACAGCCGCCTGGCCGGCGCGATGGCGGTACTCACCGTCGTACTGATCGGCAACGGTTTCGCCAACGTCGAGGTCCGCATCCGCTCGACCTCGACGCTCATCACACCGACCACCGCGGTGCTCACCCTCGCCGCCGTGTTCCTACCGCCGCCGCCGGTGATTCTCGGTACAGCCTGCGGCACCTTTCTCCATCTGCTGGCACAGCGCCGCACCGACCTGGCAAAAATCAGCTTCAATGTGGCAAAGGAGACGATCGGCGCGACCGCCGCGGTTTTCGCCGTCGCCGCCACCGGTCAGGCGCCGATTCTGCTGAATCCGGGATTCACCATCCCCGGCGTCATACCGGGCGCTTTCGCCGCGCTCGTCGCCTACGCGCTGGTCGACGAGATCGTGTCGCACGCGCTATTCGCGATCGTCACGCACACCTCGTTCCGGCAGCGCCTCCTGGCGCAAAGCGACGTGCGGGTGATCACCCGGCTGGGCCTCTTCGCCGTCGCCCTGGTCACCGTCGCGGCGTACCGGATCAGCGAGTGGCTGCTGCTTGTGCTGCCCCCGCTGGTTTACGCGATCCACCTCGCCGCGGCCAACCAGATGCGCACCCGCCAGGGCAATGAGGCCTGGCAGCGCCTCGCCGAGGCCACCGACGAGTTCAACTCCGTCGACCAGACCGCGGTGCTCTACGCCGCCGTCCGCCGCGCCGCCGACCTCTTCTCCACCGACGAGGCCGAGGTCGAGATCCATCCGCCGAACGAGGACGCGCGCCTGGTCCGCAGCGACGGCACGCGGATCCTCTTCGACGGCCCGCCCTGCGACGCGCCGACCGCCGAGGGCTTCCTGATTCCCATCGCACTGGAGAGCTACCGCGGCGATGCCGACCTCGGTGAGCTGCGGCTGCGCTTCCGCAGCGGCGGACCGGTCCGGTTCACCGAGCGCGAGCAGTACACGCTGCGCACCTTCGCCGCCGCGCTGTGCACCGCGATCCGCAACGCCGCCACCTTCGCCGAGACCCGGCGCCTCGCCGACAGCCACGCGCGCGCCGCGGCGCAGGACCCGCTCACGCGCCTGGCCAACCGGCGGAGGCTGCAGCAGTACGGCGACGAGGTCCTCGCGGCCGGCCGCGGCATCGGCGTCGTCGGCGTGCTGCTCATCGACCTCAACCACTTCAAGGAGGTCAACGACACCCTCGGGCACGCCGAGGGCGACCGGGTCCTCATCGCCGTCGCCGAACGCCTCGCCGGGGCGGCCCGGCCCGGCGACCTGGTCGCCCGCTTCGGCGGCGACGAGTTCGCCGTCGTCCTCGCCGGCCTGAGCGCACCCGCCCTCGCCGAGCTGCACGCCCACGCCATGCTCGACGCGCTCGCCCCACCGATCGAGCTCGACGACATGCGCATCAGCGTCGAGGCCAGCTGCGGCGTGACCACCGGCAGTGGCGGCACCGTCGGCGAGCTGCTGCGCCGCGCCGACATCGCGCTCTACCAGGCCAAGCAGGACGGGCAGCGGGTCGTCGTCTACGCCCTGGCCCGCGACACCGCCGACATCGGCAGCCTCACCCTCGGCGGCGACCTCGCCCGAGCCGTGACCGAGCAGCAGTTCACCGTGCACTTTCAGCCGATCCTCGACCTCGCCGGCGGGCGGGTCATCGCCGCCGAAGCCCTCACCCGCTGGCACCACCCCGACCGCGGGCACCTCGCCCCCGACCGGTTCCTCGGCGCCATCGAGCGCTCCGGCCAGCTCGCCGCGTTCGCCGACGCCGTCCTCGACCAGGCCCTCATCGCCGCCCTCCAGTGGGCCGACGCCGGCCATCCCGTCCCCGTCGCGGTCAACGTCTCCCCGCGCAGCCTGCTCGACCCCTCCTTTCCCGACGCGGTCGCCCGCCGCCTCACCGCCCGGGGCGTGCCCTCGTCCTCGCTCGTCATCGAGCTCACCGAGTCCGTCACGATGAGCAAGCTCGAGGTCGTCGACGAGGTCCTCGCCGCCCTGCGCGAACAGGGCATCCGCCTCGCCCTCGACGACTTCGGCACCGGCTTCTCGTCGCTGGCCACCCTCGCCCGCGTCCCCGTCGACGAGCTCAAGATCGACCGTAGCTTCGTCGCCGCGATGAACGCCTCCGCCCCCGGCGCCGTCGTCCGCTCCACCATCGACCTCGGCCGCAGCCTCGACCTGCTCATCGTCGCCGAGGGCGTCGAGCGCGAGGATCAACGCCGGCAACTCTGGGAGCTCGGCTGCACGGCCGGCCAGGGCCACCTCTTCGCCCGCGCGATGCCCGCCGATCGGCTCCTCGCCGCCCTCCGGCGTGGCGAGGGCCGCCTCGCCGACCCGCTGCACGACACCGGAGCCGTCATCCGCATGTCGCGCAGCCGCCGCGCGCGCCGGATGAGCATGGGCGAAGAGCCCCCCGGCCGGGAGAGGTCGACCTGATCCCCCGCGCCAGATCAGCTGCGCCAGAATGGTCCGCATAGCCACCGACCTGCGCCCCCGCCTCCTCGATGCCACCGGATACGCGCTCTGTGCCGCGTTCGCCGGCGTCACCGCGCTCACCTCCACCCTGCTGCCGCACCGCGCGTGGGGCGCCATCGCGTGGATCGGATACGCGGCCGCCGCCCTCGCCGTCCTCGTCTTGGGCCGCCTCCGCGTCGTGCCCCTCGCCTTCGCCGCGACCGCGCTCCTGCCGCTCGTCGTCCAAGCCGCGCAGCGCGCCGCCGGCCGCACCGACCGCGCACAGGAGGAGGTCATCGTCGTCGAACACATGGGCGCCCGCCTCGCCGACACCGCCACGCCATACCTGAGCCACGCCGCGATCACCACCCTGCCCGCGGACGAGCGACTGCTCGGCTACGCGCCGTACCAGCCCGGAATGGCCCTCTTCGGCCTGCCCCGCGCCGCCTTCGGCGCGGGGTGGTGGACGGACGCCCGCGTCTGGTTCGCGGTGGTCACCGTTTTCTGCCTGGTGTACTGCATGAGCCTGCTCCGCCCCGACTCCCCTCCGCAGCGTTCCCTGCGCCTGGCCCAGGCGGTGGCCGTGCTGCCCCTGTGCACCCTGACCCTCGCCACCGGCGGCGACGATCTGCCCGTGCTCACGCTCTGCCTGCTCGCCCTGGCCCTCGCCGCCCGCGACCGTTTCGTCGCCGCCGGCATCGCCGTCGGCCTCGCCGGTGCGCTCAAGCTCTTCGCCCTCCCGGTCGCGCTGGTCCTGCTCGCGCTGGTCCTGGCC
Organism: Dactylosporangium sp. NPDC000555; assembly: GCF_040300025.1. NCBI lineage: Bacteria > Bacillati > Actinomycetota > Actinomycetes > Micromonosporales > Micromonosporaceae > Dactylosporangium > Dactylosporangium sp. NPDC000555. The sequence continues at coordinate 108,561 of NZ_JBEPDB010000008.1, forward strand.
GCCCGCAGCCCAGGCTCCCCGCCCGCGTCCCGGCTCCTCGACCGGTTCGCGATCTCCCGGACGGCCTGCTGGTTCGCCGTCGGCGCGTTCGGCATCCCACTGCTCGCCCTCGCGCCCGCGCTGATCGTCGACGCCGACGCCTACATCGAGAACGCGCTGCGCTTCCCCACCGGCCACGGCCTGGTCACCAGCCCCGCGCAGTCCCCGCTGCCCGGCCACCTCATCGCCGCGAGCGTCACCGGCGGCCGCGCCATCGCGCTCGCTCTGCTCCTGCTCGCAGGCGCGGCCATCGCCGTCCGCCTGCTGCGCCGCCCGCCGACCAGCGCGGGCACCGCGGCCGCGTACGTCGCCGCCGGCCTCACCGCCGCCATCATGCTCACGCCGAGCACGAGGTTCGGCTACCTGCTGTACCCGGTCGCCTTCCTCGCCCTGTGGTGGTCCCTGCGCCCCGCACGCCTCACCGACTCGGCCTAGCTTGAGCTTTAACCGTCAGCGGGTCGGCATCGACCCCGGCTGATCATGGGAACAGCCCTTGGGTGATCATTCCTCTTGTCTAGGGAAGAACACCACAACCAAGGGCTGTCCATGATCAGTGTGCCTGAGGCCCGGCCGGTGGATGCGGCCGGGGACCTTGCCACGTTCCGGCGTGAGGTCTACCGGTCTCTGACCCGCCGTGGTGACGCGTTGTTCGAGCTCACCGACGCGGTGTTGTGCGCCGACGGGCCGGTCCGTTCGTTGGCTGAGTTGTCGCTGGTGGCCGAGCATCGTCGTGGACACGGCGCGTCGTACGACGCCCTCGCGCAAGGCCACATCGACGTGGGCCGACTGCGTGCCGCCCTGACCGCCGCGCCGATGCCCCGGGCAGCGGACGACCGGATCGTCCTGGCAGTGGATGTCACCAGCTGGCTACGGCCGGAAGCGCACACCGCGCCGGAACGGATCCTGTGCCACACCCACGGCCGGGGCAAAGACCAGCACATCATGATCCCGGGCTGGCCGTACTCGTTCGTGGTGGCATTACAGACCGGTCGAACGTCGTGGACCGCGCCGCTGGACGCGGTCCGTCTCGCGCCAGGCGCAGACCTGGCCGCGGTCACCGCCGCGCAACTGCGTGACGTCGTGGCCCGGCTCATCACCGCCGGGCACTGGCAGCCCGGCGACGCCGACATCTGGGTCGTGATGGACGCTGGCTACGACGCGTCCCGCCTCACGTATCTCCTGCAAGACCTGCCGATACAGGTCCTGGCCCGGCTGCGCTCGGACCGGGTGCTGCGCCGGGCCGCACCCCCGCACACGCCCGGCACGCTGGGCCGACGGCGCCGCCACGGCGGCGAGTTCATCTTCGCCGATCCGACCAGCTGGGGCGCCCCGGACGTGGCCACGGTGACCGAGACCCGCCTCTACGGCCCGGCGACCGCCCGTGCCTGGCACCAGCTGCACCCCCGGTTGACCCGCCACGCCGCCTGGGCCGACTGCCCCGACCTGCCCATCCTGCCCGGCACCGTCATCCGCCTCGACGTCGAGCGGCTGCCGTCCGGTGCGACCCCGAAACCGGTGTGGCTGTGGTACTCCAGCGGCGCGGACCACAACCCGGACCCAGCCACGGTCAACCTGCTGTGGCAGGCGTTCCTGCGCCGCTTCGACATCGAACACACGTTCCGGTTCCTCAAGCAGACCCTCGGCTGGACCACCCCGAAACTGCGCACCCCACACGCAGCGGACCGCTGGACCTGGCTCCTCATCGCCGCCTACACCCAACTACGCCTCGCCCGGCCCCTCGCCGCCGACCTACGCCGGCCATGGGAACAACCCACACCACCCGACCGGCTCAGCCCAGCCCGGGTCCGGCGCGGATTTCGGCACCTCCGCCCAACAACCACCTGCCCAGCCCGTGCACCGAAACCCACCCGGCCAGGCCCCGGACGGCCACCCGGCCGCCGCAACACCCACCCCACCCCCCACTACCAGGTCCACCTCGCCGCCAGCGGCGACACTTGGCAACCACAACCCAAAAAGAAGAAATCCGTCAATCCCCGACCGCGCCGCACAGGTTAAAACTCAAGCTAGCGCCTGTTTCATAGCTGGGGTAGGAGCGAGGCGGAGTCCAGATTTCGTCTGGTGGTGGCCCCCGGGAGCCAGGCTACCGGTGTTGTAACCGGGCTTCCGTGGGACGCCGCCAGGCGGAATCTGGGCCCGCCGCAGCCCCGCCTCAGTTATGAACCAGGCGCTAGTCCTCGCCCGGCGGGGGAGCCGATCGGTGACCCCGTGACGCCGGGCGCCCGCTGGGCGTACACAGGAGGTATGGGCTTCCGCAACCGGGTCGAGGCCGGCTCGGCGCTGGCCGATCGCCTGGCCGGATACGCCGACCGCGCTGACGCCGTGGCCCTGGGCCTGGTCCGCGGCGGCGTCCCGGTAGCGGCCGAGGTCGCCCGCCGCCTGCGCATCCCGCTCGACGTCCTGGTCGTGCGCAAGCTCGGCGTCCCGTGGGCCCCCGAGGTGGCGTTCGGCGCCCTTGGTCCCGGCGGCATCCAGGTCCTCAACGAGGAGATCGCCACCCGCCTGGACGAGGTCGAGATCGACCTGGTGGTCCGCCACGAGACCACGGAACTGCGCCGCCGCGAGCGTCTCTTCCGGCTCGGCCGCCCGCCCCTGGACCTGACCGGCCGCACCGCCATCATCATCGACGACGGCCTGGCCACGGGCGCCACCGCCGGCGCCGCCGTGGCCGTGGCCCGCACCCTGTCCGCGGCCCACGTGGTCCTGGCCACACCGGTGGGCGCCGTCGCCGCCGTGACCCGCCTGACCCGCCTGGCCGACGAGGTCGTCTGTCTCCTGGAGGAATCCGACTTCGGCGCCGTGAGCCGCTATTACGACGACTTCCGCCAGCTCGCCGACTCCGACGTGACCCGCCTGCTCGCCTGAACCTCCGGAAACAGGCGCTAGATCGCCATGTCCACGAACCGGGAGAGGTGCAGCTGCGCAGCGACGGTTACCGTATCCGTCGGGCCGTTACGGTGCTTGGCCACGATGAAGTCGGCCTCGCCCGCGCGCGGGGACTCCTTGTCGTAGTAGTCGTCGCGGTGCAACAGGATCACCACGTCGGCGTCCTGCTCGATCGAGTTGTGTGTGGCTATCCCGTTGGCCACGAAGTTGTGCACGCCGGCCACGGTCGCGTCGTAGACCTCCTGCTCGCCGATGCTCTCGATCGACCGGATCTCATCCCAGCAGACGTCGTTGGTGGCGTGCAGATCGAGGTCCGCGCTGTCCAGCACCGCAGCGATCCTCCAGAGCCGCGAACGGCTCGAAGCCCCGGTGGCATGCGCGAACTCCCGATGCGAAACGCCCTGCTCCAGCAGCACGGCCCGGACGGAGTTCCAGACGTCCGTCGGGATCGTGTCGACGTTGGTGTCGCTCTGCACCGCCTCCAGCCGAGCGCGTAGCCGCTCGCAGGCCTGGCCCCGCTCGCCGTGCACACCGATCTCTCGGAGGAAGCGAAGCTGGTCGTCGCGACCGGAGACGTCCAAGGTGTGCAGCGGCTGATACCGGCTTGGCGTGCTCGTGCGAACCGCGGACGTGATGCCGAAGCGGAGCAGTAGGCGTGCGATGCCGTTGAGCATCGCCTCGCTCGTGGAGGTGAAACAGACCCGTCCGCCGCTGCCGCCGTCCAGCCGGACGGTCACCGACCCGCCGGTCGCCCAGAGGTGGTGCAGGAAGAGCCGAACCTGCTCCTTGGGCAGCGAGTGGAGGCGCTCCGGCAGAAACCTCTCGTGGGACCGCAGTCCGAAAAGCCCCATTCCGTCGAGCCACTCGGCGATGGGATCGCGCTGTCCGCCCGCGAGCCCGGTGGGTGCGGGAAGGCGCAGCGTCGTGGCGCTCTCCGCCGACTGCTCGTCCCGGATCGCGGTGACGTCGAAGTGACGGGCCGCCTCCGTGACCGCGGCCAGGTTGGCCTCGTCCACGCTCGCGTAACCGATCGGCTGCCCGTCGACGAACGAGCCGTCGCCGAGCAGGTGCGCCAGGAGCACCACCTCGGGCTCCGGCCAGGGCTCGATCCGCAGCGGCGGCGGAACGTGACGCGGGACGGCGATGCGACCGCCCACCCGCAGCTCGCCGAGCGGCGTCCACCCGGCGAAGGCAAGGAACGGGTGGTTGGCCGTCGCCTCGATGACCTTTCCGGACGCGAGCCGCATCCGGAAAACCTCCTTGCGGCCGCTCGAGAATGCGTGCGTCATCGTTCGCGGCACGTACTGAAGCTTCTCGTTGAGGGCCCAGACCGGAATGTCCCGCGCGCCCGAGCTCAGCAGCTCGCCGATCGTCGTTTCGGTATTGGTGTCGGCGCGCATGATCCGGGTGCCGGCCGTGAGACATCCCGACTCACGCAGGTCGGACAACTGGGGACGCTTGTCGGTGCGCTGCTCGGGGCCACGGTTGAGCTGGCTGACCGCGACGACCGGGCACTCGACCTCCTTGGCCAGCAGCTTCAGGCCACGGGACAGGTCGGCGACCTCCTGCTGCCGGCTCTCGGTGCGCTTCGGGCTCGTCATCAGCTGCAGGTAGTCGACCACGATGAGCTTCAGGTCGTGCCGCTGCTTGAGCCGGCGCGCCTTGGCCCGGATCTCCATGAGGTTCATGTTGGGCGTGTCGTCGACGAACAGCGGCGCCTCGCTGATCTCGCCCATGCGCCGCGCGAGCTTGGTCCAGTCGTCGTCGGACAACTGCCCGGACCGCAGCACGTGCAGCGGCACCCGCGCCTCCGCCGACAGCAGCCGCATGACGATCTCGACCTTCGACATCTCCAGGCTGAAGATCGCCGAGGCCATGTTGTGCTTGACCGAGGCCGCCCGGCTGAAGTCCATGGCGGCCGTCGAGTTGTGGGTCGGGATCATCGCGCGGCCGGCGAGGTAGAGGTGGTCGGCGTTGTCGACCTGCACGCAGCGCACCGGCACGCTCGGCACCGGCCGCACCGCGACGACATACCGCGCCCGGGTCCTCGCGTCGTCGGTCGTGAAGGTGAGGTCGTAGGTCGCTCCCCGGGTCATCGTGCACCGGTAGCCCAGGCTGACCACCAGCTCGAACACGTCGTTCGCGAGGCGCTCGGCAGTGGAGGTGAACCGGACGTCGCCCGTCGCCGTGACGGTGCCGCCGGTGTCGAGCAGCCCGGCCAGCAGTTCCCGGCGCTGCCGCTCGGACGCGCGGAGATACCGCACCGGGATGTGCTCGTCGTCGAGGAGGCCGATCGCACGCAGGTCGCGGGCCGCGGCCGAGTGGCCGTCGCCGAGCCAGACGCCCAGAGTGTACGGCGGAACGGGGAGCTCCCGCTCGGGCAGTCGCAGCGCGGCCGTGTTCTCCACGGCGTGGTTGAGCCGGCCGTCGACCGGATGCCGCAGCGTTGCGGCGATCTCCGCGGTCGTGACCGCGTCCGGATGCGCCGGCGTGGTCTCGGCGCGCATCGTCCGGTCGACCCGCCGGCGCGGCTCGGTCAGCGGGGCCTGCCACGAATACGCCCGCGTCGGCCACTGCCGCGGCCGGCCCGACGTCGTGTCCTGGCGCGTCGCCAGGCCCGGCGCGCCGGCGTCGACCGGCGGCATGCCGTGGCCGGCGACCCGCAGGACATGCCGGAACCGCCCACCGACCGGTTCGTCCGGCGCCGCCACTGCCGCCCGATGAGCCGCCGCGATCGCGACGTGCTCGGCCGCCGGCCACTGCGGCGCGCGCTTGGGCTCGGCGTGTCGCCGGCGGGCCCGGGCCGTGGTCTTCCACAGGTGCTCGGCGTCGGCGACGATCACCGAGCCGTCGGAGAACTCGACCTCGTAGCACGGGCGATCGTGCAGCACCTCGAAGGCGTTGACGACGGTCGTCGGGCGGCCGTCGGCGCCGAGCAGCCGATCACCCGCTTTGACCTGCCCCATCGTGGTCCAGCCGTCGGGGGTGGGCAGCGGCGTGTCGAGGGCCAACGCCTTGCCGAGGCCGGGGCGGCCGGCGACGATGATCAGCTGGCCCGCGTGCAGGCCGTTGAGGAGGCGGTCCAGGTCGCTGAAGCCGGTCGGGACGCCGGTCATCATGCCGCCCTGGGCGCCTACCGCCTCGATCTCGTCCAGGGTGGGCTGGAGCATTTCGGCCAGGACGGCGAAGTCCTCGCTGACGCGCTTCTCGGTGACGTCGTAGATGGCCTGCTGGGCCAGGTCGACCACATCGTCGACGTCGCGGCCGCCCTGGCCGCCGGTGCCGTATCCCAGCTGCACGATCCGCGTGCCGGCCTCGATGACGCGGCGCAGGACGGCGCGCTCGGCGACGATGCGGGCGTAGTAGCTGGCGTTGGCGGCGGTCGGGACCGTCGTCATCAGGGTGTGCAGATATGGGGCGCCGCCGATCTTCGCGATGTTGCCGGAGTCGGCGAGCGTGGCGGCGACCGTGACGGCGTCGGCGGGCTCGCCGCGGCCATACAGGTCGAGGACCGCGTCGAAGATGACGCTGTGGGCCGGCTTGTAGAAGTCGTTGGTCTTGAGGATCTCCACAACGTCGGCGACGGCGTCCTTGGACAGCAGCATGCCGCCGAGGACGCTCTGCTCGGCGGCGATGTCCTGGGGCGGGGTGCGCTCGAAGGTCTCGGCACCGCCGGAGGGTCGTTCGGCGCGTTCACCGCCGCCGCGTGACTCGGGCGGGGACGCGTCGTCCCACGGATCCGTTCGCCTGTCTTCGGTGATCGACACTTCGCCCTCCAACGCCACACCCGCAAGGACCAGTAGACCGCGCGGGTATGACAAAACCTTCGCCGGCGCGCGACGCGCCCGCGCAACGGTATGGGGCGACCAGCGTTCGACGGAAGTCACCCGGTGGACAAGGCTCTGGACAACCTGTGGACCAAGGGCCTGTGCCTTGGGAAAGACTGTGCACACGGCTGTGGATAACTCCCGACGTTGCACGCTGGAATGCCTCCTGACCTGCGCTTACACAATCCACAGCCTGTGTGCGAAAAAAAGAGGCCCACAAATTTTTCAACTGGACGGCCGATGGCGGAAAGGTCACGAACGGGTGACGCTCCGCCGGTGGGGTATCCGGAGTGGGAGAGTTCACGCGACGGCGGGAATCGCCAGGCGCCGGAGACCGGCCGCTGGGACCTGCGACAGGAGCGGTGGATCCCTCAGCAGCGCCTGCCCGACGGGGAAGACTTCGGCATCGAGCCGTTCCCGGCGCGCTCGGATCCCGGCCGTCCGGGGCAGGGCCGGGTCCTCGACCACGAGGCGTGGGGGACCGGCTACCAGCGGCGGTACGACCCGGGTCCGGCGGCCCGGCGCCCGTCGGCGCCCCCGCGGCCGCCCGACGACGATGACGAGGATGAGGACGAGCCGGACCAGCGCCAGGTGTACATCGGTTCCTTCATCTCGACGGCCTGCTGGTACCTGGTGCCGCTCGGCGCGTACACCGGCTGGTCGCTGACCATGTCACCGGATCCGCGACCGGGGTGCACGAACGCGTTCGGCCTGCCGTGCCCCGCGCCGCGGACCGAGGCGCTGACCAACCTGATGAACACGGTCCCGAAGATCGCCGTGTCCATAGCACTGAGCATCATGATCGCGATGTTCCTGGGCCGGGTGACGACGGGCTGGCGGCCGTTCGCGATCGGGTTCGCCAGCGCGGTGCTGGGCGCGGGCGTGGCGACCGTGCTGTTCGCGGTACTGGCGACGCAGTTTTGATCTTGACTATTCCAAACGTCTCGATCACCGTTGGGTCACCGTCCGATCACGCCCGGAGCCGTCCGCGGGGTGCGGCCGTCTGACTGGCCACACACCCTCGAGGGAGGCACCGATGGCCGGCCGGAAATCGCTACAGCACCTGCGCGCCGCCGCCGTCCTGGCGCTCGCCGCCGTCCTGGCGGCCTGCGGCGCGGACAGCGGGCACAAGGACATGCCGGCCACCGGGGGCAAGGCTGCGCCGGCCACCGGGTACGGGCCGCCGGGCACTCCGGAGGGGCTGGCCCAGGGTGCGGCGACCCCGACGGGCGAGGCCGCCGGCCGGGCGACAAACGGCGAGGTCTCGGCGGCCGAGCGGCCCGTGTCGACGTTTGCGGTGGACGTCGACACGGCCTCGTACGGCTTCGCGCGGCGCACCCTGCTGTCCGGGCGCCGGCCGGCGGCGAACACGATCCGCCCGGAGGAGTTCGTCAACTCGTTCGATCAGCGGTACCGCGCGCCCGACGGCAACGGCTTCGCGATCACGGCCGACGGCACTCGCATGCCGCAGACGCATCGCGGCGCCGACGACGACACCCGGCTGCTCCGCGTCGGGCTGCAGACGCGCGGGGAGTCCGACGCCTCGCGACCGGACGCGGCGCTGACGTTCGTCGTGGACGTGTCGGGGTCGATGGCCGAGCCGGGCAAGCTCGATCTCGTGCAGCACGGCCTGAACACGCTGGTCGACCAGTTGCGCCCGACGGACTCGGTGGCGCTGGTGGCGTACTCCGACCGGGCCGAGCTCCTGCGTCCGATGACGCCGATGCGCGACCGCGACGCGTTGCGCGACGCGATTGGGCGGCTGCGGGTCGCCGGGAGCACGAACCTGGAGGCGGGGCTCCGGCTGGGGTACGACACGGCGCGCAAGGCGTTCCGCTCCTCGGCCACCAACCGGGTCATCCTGCTCTCTGACGGTCTGCCCAACGTCGGCACCACCGACGCCACCCCGCTCGTGCGCGAGATCCAGGAGGCCGCCGCGAAGCAGATCACGCTGCTCGGCGTCGGCGTCGGCAGCGACTACGGCGACCGCTTCATGGAGCAGCTCGCCGACAAGGGCGACGGCTACGTCGTGTACGTCAGCGAACAGACCGAGGCCGACCGCGTCTTCGTCCAGCAGCTCCCGGCCACGGTGGCGCTACGCGCGCTCGACGCGAAGGCGCAGGTCGAGTTCGATTCCAAGACCGTCCTGTCGTACCGCCTGATCGGCTACGACGACCGCGCGCTCTCGGCCTCGGCGTTCCGCGACGACCGCGTCGACGGCGGCGAGGTGGGCTCCGGCCACGCGGTGACGGCGCTCTACGCCCTGCGCCTGCGCCCGGGCGCCCAGGGCCACCTCGCGGACGTGCGCGTGCGATGGCTGGACCCGAAGACCCGGGAGGCGAGCGAACTGGCCCAGCCGGTGACGGTGAGCGCCCTGGATCAGACCTTCGACGAGGCCTCGGCCCCGGTCCGGGTCTGCTACGTAACGGCGTACCTGGCCGAGGTGCTCCGCGGCAGCCGGCACGCGGGCGACGTCCGCCTCACCGACCTGCGCACGATCGCCAGGAACGCCGGCGAGGGACCTCAGATCCGCGAGCTGGCCGAGATGATCTCCGCCGCCGTCTCCCTGTACGACTGACCCACACCACCGACGCCGCCCCCAGTCCGCTGGGCGCGGCGCCGGCCTGCCAAAACATGCGAAAGGGGCCCAGGCGAACCGGGGCCCCTTTCACGTGCGCGAGCTACTTCGCGGCGGTGACCTTCAGCGTGAAGACCGCAGCGACCTCCGGGTGCAGCTTGATCTGCACCTTGTAGTCGCCGACCGACTTGACGTGGCCGGGCAGCTCGAGGCGACGCCGGTCCAGCTGCGGGCCGCCGGCCTTCTGCACGGCCTCGGCGACCTCGGCCGGGGTGACCGAGCCGTAAAGGCGGCCTTCCCGGCCGGCCCGGACGGACAGCTTGACGGTGAGGCCCTCGAGCTGGGTCTTGACCTCTTTGGCGTGGCCGAGGTCGCGGATCTCACGGGCCGAGCGGGCCCGCTTGATGGTCACGACCTGCTTCTCCGCGCCCCTGGACCACAGGATCGCGAACCCCTGCGGCAGCAGGTAGTTGCGCCCGTAGCCGTCCTTGACCTCGACGATGTCGCCGGGGGTCCCGAGGCCGGTGACCTCCTGGGTGAGGATGATCTTCATGTCGGCCGCCCCTTAGCGCGTAGTCGCGGTGTAGGGCAGCAGCGCCATCTCGCGCGCGTTCTTGACGGCACGCGCGATCTGTCGCTGCTGCTGGGCGGTCACGCCGGTCACCCGCCGAGCGCGGATCTTGCCGCGGTCGGAGATGAACTTCCGCAGCAGCGCGGTGTCCTTGTAGTCGATGTAGGCGATGCCCTCCTTGTCGAGAGGGTTCACCTTCTTCTTCGGTTTGCGCAGGGCCGCAGCCTTCGCCATTGCTCTTGCTCCTGATGCCATTAGAACGGGGGCTCGTCGTCGAAGGATGAGCTCGACCTGCCGCCGCCACCGCCGCCACCGCCGGCCGGGGTCGCGCTGGCCCACGGGTCATCGTTGCCAAACCCGCCGCCACCGCCACCGCCACCGCCGCCGTTACCGCCGGAGCCGAAGCCGCCGCCACCGCCGGAGCTGCGAGACATCTTCTGCACCTTGGCAGTCGCGTAACGCAGCGAAGGGCCGATCTCGTCGACCTCCAGCTCGATGACGGTGCGCTTCTCACCCTCGCGCGTCTCGTAGGTCCGCTGCTTGAGCCGACCGGAGACGATCACCCGGGCCCCGCGGGTCAGCGATTCGGCGACGTTCTCCGCCGCTTGCCGCCACACCGTGCAGGCCAGGAACAGCGGCTCGCCGTCCTTCCACTCGTTGGTCTGACGGTCCATGAACCGAGGTGTGGATGCCACTCGGAACTTGGCGACCGCCGCTCCAGACGGAGTGAAACGCAGTTCAGGGTCGTCGGTCAGGTTGCCGATGACCGTGATCGTGGTATCTCCCGCTGCCATGTGAGTCAACTCCTCGCGCGCTGGTGTATGGCCACCATGTCACAGGGGTACGACAGTTTTCTGTCGCGCCCAGCGACGCGTGGCCGGGCGAAGCAGATCGATCTCGCCCGGAATCCGCTTAGCGGACCTCGGGCCGGATGACCTTGGTGCGCAGCACGGACTCGTTGAGTCGCAGCTGACGGTCCAGCTCTGCCACGGACTCCGGCGACGCCTGGAGGTCGATGACGGCGTAGATACCCTCGGTCTTCTTGTTGATCTCGTACGAGAGGCGCCGGCGGCCCCACACGTCGAGCTTCTCCACCGAGCCACCCGACGTCCGGATCACGTTGAGATACGTGTCGAGCGACGGGGCGACGGTGCGCTCCTCGAGACTGCCGTCGAGGATCACCATGATCTCGTAATGACGCAAGACGTTCTCACCTCCTACGGGCTAAGCGGCCGCGGTCCATCCGCGGCAGGAGGTCATGCGTCGTCCATCGGCACATACGCTGATGGACCGAACAAGAGTACACGCTGAGGTGTCAAGACCAAAAAAAGACCGCGGGGCGCGTCATCCGCTTCTTTGGGTGGGACCTGGGGAGGAACGACCACACCGGTGCATTGGATGACGGCGCCCCGCGGAGCCTACCTAAATTGTACCTTAAGCGAAGCTCGCACGTGATGCCCGTTGCGCAATAATAGCCCGAATTGCGGCGATTCCTACCCCGACCGCACAGACCGTCGCGACGAGTGCGAGCAGGCCGGCCGGGCCGCCGCGCGCGGGGCCGCTGGCGGCCACCGGCTCACCGACCGTGATCCGGTCCTCGACGGACGCACTCGGGCCGGCGCCCATCGCCGGGGCCGCCGCGGCGCTCGGGTCCAGCAGCGTCGGGTCGATCGGCTCGGTACCGAACTCGCCGGTACTGCCGGACGCGCCCGCAGCACCGTCCTGGCCGGCTTGGCCCTGCGGTGCCTTCGAGGAGCGGCCGGACGCGCCGGAGCGGCCGTTGAGGGCGTTGTTCGCGGCGCCGGCCGCGGCGCCCGCGGGACCGTTCGGTGGCGTGGTCCGCGTCGCTCCCGGCGCATTGCGGGCCGGGCCGGCCGAGACCTGCCCGTCGGCCGGGGGCGTCGCCTGCGCGGCGGTCACCCCGACCGAGACCGGTTTGAACTGCTTCACCACGCCGATGCCGCAGTCGAAGGTCATCGCGACCTCGACCGGCCCCTTCTTGAAGGCCACCGGTACCTGCTCGTTGGGCTGCACGGTGGCCACGGACTGGCCGTCGACCTTCAGCAGCGCGTTCTGGCCGAGCCGGTTGACGAAGTTGACGCGCGAGTCGGTGGGCACCGAGACGTCGGCGGTGTTCGGCTCCGATTTGCAGACCAGCAGGCTGAGCACGCTGCCGCCGGAGAACTCGACCGTCGGCGTGGCGGGGGCGGCGCTCACCGGGCTGGCGCCCACGGTCAGGGCCGCGGCGGCTACCGCCGCGGCGGTAGCCGCCAGGCGTACGGCCGATCGGTGTCCAGACAAGGTAGCCATCCAGGGTTGGAGGATCATTTGGGGGAAACTTCCATCGAGCTGTACGCGCGCCCCGGCGGTCGACTGCGCGATCACGGGCGGCTATGTGCGTAACGAGGCGCCCGACGGGACGGTGACGGAAGCACCGCATTCCGGATCCTTCGGTCGCCGCCGAGAGACGGGTCGCGCAAACTGTCACACCCACGCCGTAGGCTCTGCGGCATGCGAATCGGTGCTCACGTCGACCCCGCTGAGCCGCTGGCTGAGGCCGCCTCCCGCGGCGCCGACCTCATTCAGTTCTTCCTGACCGACCCGCAGGGCTGGAGCGACCCCAAGGCCCGCGCCGACGCCGAGGCGATCCGCGCCTCCGAGATAGACGTCTATATCCACGCCCCCTATCGGATCAACGTCGCATCGTCGAACAACCGCATCCGCATCCCCAGCCGCAAGCTGCTGTTCAGCCATGCGGCGGGCGCGGCCGAGGTCGGCGCCAAGGGCCTGATCGTCCACGGTGGGCACGTCGAGAAGGCCGACGGCCTCGACGCCGGCTTCGACAACTGGCGCAAGACGTTCGCTTATGCGGCGGAGCAGGGCGGGTTCGCCGTCCCGGTGCTCATCGAAAACACGGCCGGCGGCGACAACGCCTGCGCCCGCCGCTTCGACAACCTCGCCCGGCTGTGGGACGCGATCGGCGACTACGAGGTCGGCTTCTGCCTCGACACCTGCCACGCGCACGCCGGCGGCGAGGACCTGCTCGGCATCGTCGACCGACTCAAGTCGATCACCGGCCGCATCGACCTCATCCACGCCAACAACTCGCGCGACGGCTTCGACTCCGGCCGCGACCGGCACGACAACATGACCTCCGGCGAGATCGATCCCGAGCTGATCGTGGCGGTGATCCGCGCGGCTGGGGCGCCGGCGCTCGTCGAGACACCGGGCGGCGTCGAGGGCCAGGGCGCCGACATCACCTACCTGCGGGAGCGGCTGGCGTGAGCGACGTTTCGCCGGAGGCGCCGGTGGCCGAGGAGCCACCGCCGGAAGACGCCCCGGATTCGGCACCGCAGGCAGCTCTCCCAACTGCCAAGACCCCCTCGGCCACACGGGAAGGACCCGGCGCGGGCGAAGATGCCGCTGCGGGTGAACGGGGCGGCAAGCCGGTCGGCACCGACCTCTTGGAGCACGACGCCAAGCCGGCCGATCCGTTCTCCGCGTTCGCACCGGAGCCGGAGTTCGTGCCGGGACGGTTCCGGCGGATCGCGAGTCGGACCGGGTCAGGGCTGACGAGGTTCTCCTCGCACGAGTGGACGCTCGCGGCGCTCGGATCGATCGCGCTCGCCGTCGTCATGACCTGGCCGGCGCTGCGCCACCCGGCGACCACGATCCCGCAGAACATCTGGGAACCGACGCAACAGGCCTGGCAGATGTCCTGGGCCGGACACATCCTGACCACCGACCCGCTGCGGTTGTGGCAGGCGAACGCGTTCTACCCGGATCAATACAGCTACGCCTTCTCGGACACGCTGCTCGGATACGCGCCGGCCGGCATGATCGGCTCGGGGCCCGAGGCGGCGCTCGTGCGATACAACATCATCTTTGTTCTGGTCTTCGCCTTCGCCTTCTTCGGCGCTTACGCGCTGGCCCGGCAGCTCGGGGTGGGGCGCACGGGGGCGGCGGTGGCCGGGGCCGCGTTCGCGTATGCGCCGTGGCGGCTGGCGCACGCCGGCCACCTGAATGTGCTGTCGATCGGCGGCATCGCGCTGGCGCTGGCGATGCTGGCGCGCGGGCACGGGTTCTCGCTGCGCCGCGGCTACGAGCCGGACAAGCGGCGGTGGGGCTGGGTGCTCGGCGGCTGGCTGGTCGCCGCGTGGCAGATGAGTCTCGGGTTCGCGATCGGCATCCCATTCGCTTATGCGGTGCTGACCATCCTGCTGGCCACCGCGATCACGTGGGGCTACAAGCACCTGCGGCGGCGGGACGCGCACCGGCCGTTCGGCTGGAAGCTGTTCTTCGCCAACCTCGGCGGCGGGCTGGTGTTCACCGGGGTGAGCGGCCTGATGGCCTACCCGTATCGCCAGGTCCTCCAGCAGCACGCGGAGGCCAGGCGCAGCCCGGAGATCATCGAGCTGTTCTCGCCGCCGCTGAAGGGCTTCTTCATCTCACCGCCGGGGTCGGTGTGGTGGGGCGAGGTGCATGCGAATGCCCGCTCCGCGCTCGGGTGGGCGCCGGAGAAGGCGCTGGAGATGACGCTGCTGCCCGGGTTCTTCCTTTACGGGCTGGCGTTCGTCGGGCTGTTCGTGTCCGTGTGGCGGCTGCAGCACCGCATTCTGCTCGGCGTCGGCGTGATCGGCACGGCGATCCTCGCGATGGGCACCAACGGGCCGCTGCACGGCGATATCGGCTACATGACGCTCTACCGCTTCCTCCCCGGCTTCGAGGGCATCCGCACGTCGGGCTGGCTCATCGTCTGGGTGACGCTGTTCCTGGCGCTGCTCGCGGCGGGCGCGGTGGGCGCGCTCTCGGAGCGGGCCGTCGAGTTGTTCGCCGACCGCACGCAGTCCGACGTCGGCAACCGGGCCGGCGCCTGGCGCGTGGTGACCCTGATCCCGCTGGTGCTGGTGCTGGCCGAGGGCATACCCCAGTACAAGCCCAACCCGGAGGTGCCGCCGGCGCCGGTCGCGATGAGCACCCTCCAGGCGCCGCTGATGGTGCTGCCGACAAGCGAGCGCTTCGACATGAACGTCATGCTCTGGAGCACCGACGGCCTGCCGAAGATGGCCAACGGCGGCAGCGGCTTCACCCCCGCCGACCAGGAGACTCTGCGGGCCAACATGGAGCAGTTCCCGAACGAGTCCACGGTGACCCAGCTGCGCAGCCTGAAGATCCGCACAGTGGTGGTCCTGCGCGACGAGGCCGCCGGCACCCCGTATGCGCGAGCGATCGACGCCCCGATCGACGGCCTCGGCATCAGCCGCACCGAACAGGGCGACGTCATCCTGTACAAGATCGACGGCTGATCGGAAGGAGACCGGCCAGGCTCGCGCGGCGGCGCGCGAACCGGTGGGCGCGGCTGAGCAACAACCACGACGGCCCGGCTCGATGCGCGCATCGAGCCGGGCCGTTGATTCACGTGAAACGGGCTAACCCGCCCGGGCCAGCGCCGGGGCCGGTGGTGGCTCGAGCAGGTCGGCGTCGATCGGATCCTCGTTGTAGACGCCGCCGTCGGGGTCCTGGCCCTCGTACGTCTGCCGGACCACGTCCTCCTCGGGCCGCCGGATGTCGCGGATGACGTACCCGACCAGGATGGCGAGGGTGACCAGGCGCAGCAGGGAGGCGAGCACGAAGACGCCCTCCGGGAAGACCTGACGGCCCGAGGCGCCCATGAGCTGGCCGTAGAAGGACACGAAGTAGATGACCTCCGCGGCCTGCCAGGCCAGGAACGCGCCCCAGCGTGGCCGGGCGAGCACCGCCAGCGGGATCAGCCACAGAACGTACTGCTGCGACCACACCTTGCCCGTGATCAGGAACGCCGCCACGATCAGGAACGCGAGCTGCGCCAGGCGGGGCTCCTTCTGCGCGGTGAGCCCGAGGATGAGGATCCCCGCGCAGCAGATGAGGAACAGCCCCAGGTACAGGGTGTTCAGCGTCGAGTGCTGCGGGTCGACGTCGAGGTTCTGGAAGAACGGGAAGCCGTACTGACCGGATCCGCGCGGTATGTGCGCCCCGATGTACCACAGGGTGCCCCAGTCGATCCCTCGCAGCTGGTTGAACTGCCAGAACTTGACCCACGAGTCCCAGAAGAAGTACGCGACGGGCGCGTTCACCACCACCCAGGTGGCGGCGCCGGTGCCCACGGCGACGAAGAAGTCCCGCCACTTGCCGGTGCGGATGCTCAGGATGAGCAGCGCGCCGACGATCAGCACCGGATAGAGCTTCGCCGCCGTCCCCAGGCCGAGGAACACGCCGGCGAGCACGGGTTTTCGTTTCGCCCAGTAGACCATGGCCACGGCGGTGAGCCCGACCGTGAACAGGTCCCAGTTGACGGTCGCCGAGACGAACAGGGCCGGGGCGACCGCGAGCAGGGCCGCGTCCCAGGGCCGGCGGCGACGCAACGCGAGCGTCGCGGCGACGGCGGCGACGCCGAAGGCGCCGAGCACGATGGCGTTGACGTCGTAGAAGGTCTGCCCGTCGTTCTGGATGACGCCCCGCTGGTGCAGGTCGTACACCGGCAGGCCGATGACGCCCATGAGGGCCCCGGTCAGCACCGGGTACTCGACCTGGTGGTCGGCGTAGGGCACCTTGCCCTCGTTGAGGCCTTCGGCGTAGTACAGCGCGAGGACGTCGGTATAGCAGAAGTACTTGTACTGCGCCATGTCCGCCCAGGCAGCGTCGCGACACGGGGACTTCTGCACCCAGTGGAAGCTCAGCATGGCGCAGATGAGCAGCAGCACGACGCGGGCCGGGGTCCAGAACCGGCCACCGCCGGGCAGCCGACGGGACCGCACGGCATGGGTGCCGAGCGGGCCACCGATCGACTCGGAGAGACCGGCGATGAAGCGGTCGGAGTTGGCGGGCTCGTCGACTAGATGCTCTGGACGCGCACTCGGCTGGCCCGGACTCATCGGCATCGTGTCACCGTACCGTCGCCAACTCGGGTGCGGGTGAAAGCCCCGGCTCGACGCGGGAATCCGCAAAGACTGCGGCCACGGTCCCGGCGTACATACCGCCGGGTCCGTGGCCGCAAACCACAATCGCGCTACTCGTCAGCGTCTTCGGGTCGGATCGACGGTCGGGACGATGCCGCCCCCGTTGCCGCCCGGGCCCCCACCGCCGCCCGGGTTGCCCGGATTGCCGGGATTACCCTGATCGCCGCCCTGGCCGGGGTTACCACCCGGGTTGTTCGGATCGACCACCGGGATGGTTGGCTGCGGCGAGATGCCCGAGCCGACCTCGTTCCGGCCGGTGTTCGCCGGCGGCCTGAAGTTGATTTTCGGCGCCTTGAGCTGTGCCATCGCCGCGTCAAGGAAGTCCTGCCAGATCGGGCCGGGCAGGTGACCACCGATGACGTCCTTGCCATCCTTGAACTTGAGGGGCTGCTCGTCGGCCTTGTTGCCGACCCACACCGCGACCGCGAGGCCGGGCGACTTCTTGGCCGGGTCGTAGGCGGTGTAACCGACCATCCAGGCGTGCGCGTTGCCGCCGCCTTTGTTGTTGGTGCCGTACTGCCAGGTGCCGGTCTTGCCGGCGATCTGGCGGCCGTCGCGCATCTTCAAGCCGTAGTGCTTCGGCACGCCCTGCAGCACCGTGCTGAGGTCGTCGGCCATCTGCTCGGTGAAGTTCGGGATGCGCTTCGGGTTGATAATCTCGCCGTAGGTCTTCTTGCCATCGGACCACACCTCCTTGAGGAAGTGCGTCTTGGCCGCGACGCCGCGGGCCGCGAAAGTGGCGATGCCGCCGGCCTGCTCCAGCACGGTCACCGGATACTGGCCGAATCCGACCTCCGTCTGAAAAAACTTCGGCGAGACGGCGGCGCCGTCCTGCGTCGCCAGATCGATCTTCTCCGACTTCCCGGCGGCGGTCGTCGCCCACATGTCGGTAATGCCGGCGGCGCGCGCCGTGTCGATCACCTTGGCCGCGGTGACCTTCTCGGTGAGCCAGAAAAACGGCACGTTGAGCGACAAGACGGTGACTTCTTCGAGGGTGCACCAGGTCTTGCAGTCGGCCGAGGACGGGGAGCCGTCGCCGGCGTTCTTGACCGGATTGCCGTTCTTGGCCGTCCGGTTACTGGCCGGGAAGTCGGCCGGCGAGGTGCTGTCAAACCTGGAATCGATCCGCCACCCGTTCATCAGAGCGGTGGCCAGCGTGTAGACCTTGAACGTCGACCCCGGCGGGTGGCCGCCGCAGCAACTGTCCTTGCCGGTGCCCAGGACGGGATCGTTGTAGTAGCCGGCGTAGTCGCCGCCGCTGCCGCTGTCGCCGCCGTAATACGCCTTCACCGCGCCGGTGCCCGGCTCGACCGCGACGAGTGCCGCCTGCATGGTGTCCCGCACGTTGGCCATTCTCGAGTCTTTGTTACGGCTCGCCTTGCGCACCGCGAGCGGCTGGAGGTCCTTGTCGATCGTGGTCACGATCTTGAGGCCGCCGTTGCGGATCTTGTCGAAATTCTTCTCGCCCTTGGCGTCGGTGTCCTCGTAGATCAGCGCACCGGTCGCGGGATCTTTCAACGCGGCGACCTCGCCGAGGACGTGGTGGACGATCAGGCCCTCGGGCTTGTCGATGTCTGTCACCTTCACGGCGTTGGCCCGCGCCTCGGCCGGCGTGATCACCTTGTCCGGGTACTTCATCTTGGTCGGCGCGTCGGCCTCGGAGCAGAATTTGAGCGTGAGCATCTGCCGCTTGATGTAGTCGAACCGCTCCTGCGCCGTCGTCTTGTTGATGTTCGGATCGAACGGGCTGCCCTTGCCATTGCCCTCGGGGTTCTTGATCAGGCCGGCCAGGACCATGCCCTCGGCCATCGAGAGCTGCTCAGCAGGCTTGGCGAAATACGCCTGGGAGGCCGCCTCGATGCCGTAGGCGTTGCGGCCGAAGTAGACGACGTTGAGGTACATCGCCATGATCTCGTCCTTGCTGTACTGCTTGTTGAGCTTCATCGCGATGACGGCCTCGCGCACCTTGCGCCCGTAGGTGACGCCCTCGAGGTCGGCCCAGCGCCGTGCGTATTGCTGGCTGATCGTCGAGGCGCCCTGCCGGTCGCCGCCGGTCACGTTGTTCCAGGCCGCGCGGGCGACACCCTTGTAGTCGACGCCGCTGTTCGTGTAAAAACTGTTGTCCTCGGCCGCGACGATCGCGTGCCGCACGTGCGGCGGGATCTTGTCCAGCGGCAGGACGGTGCGGTTCTCGCCGATGCGTGCCATCGGGGTGACGCCATCGGAGTAGTAGATGGTCGTCGACTGGTTCAGCGTGATGTCTTCGGGTAGCGCGACCTGGTCCCAGTAATACGTGCCGCCGACCATGCCGATGCCCGCGACCATGATGAAGGCGGCGATCGAGACGATGAGGATGTTGCGGCGACGGCGCCTCTTGGCCTTGGCGGTCGAACTGGGGCCGCTCGGCCCGCCGGAAGCGCCCCTGCCGCCCGAGCGTTTCGGCGGGGGGCCGCCCGGACCACCCGGACCGTTGAGAATGTCGCCGCCCGGCGGCCCACTGACCGACGCGGAGCCGACGACGGCACGGCCGACGGTGGCGCGGCCCGCCGAACCGGGCACCGATGCCGAGCCGGTCACGGAGGCCCGGCCGGTGGTCGGCTCGCTCGGGGGCGACACGCGTGCCGAACCAACGCTCGCGGATCCGCTGGCGCCCGGTGGGCCGACGCGTGCCGAACCGACGCTCGCGGATCCGCTGGCGCCACCGGGGTCCGCCCGTCCCACGCTCGCGCGCCCGACCTGGGCCCGCCCGGCCGACGAGGCCGGGGGGCCGGAGGATGGGGATCCCGGCTGCATTCCAGGAACCTGCGCGCGGCCCGACTGGGGATTACTCGGGTCACCGTAGTTCATTCGTCCCACCTTGCCGGTTGCATCGTCGTCGCATGCTCCGTCGCCGTCATGTGTGTGACCTGAGCCACTCGTCGGGCGGCCTGGGCGCCATGGCGCCGTTGCCACGTGTCGCGGACCCCAGCAGGGGGTCCGCGCATTCGGTCCCGTCCTCGTGACAACGCTTTGTCACGCGCAACAGGTTCACTCGGCCGCCCCTCCCCGCAGGCGCGACGGCCGCTCGCCGTCGTCCGGCCCGGCGGCGAGGCCGTCGCGGCCGAGGAGGTATTGCTCGATGAGGTGGTTCCAGCCGCACGCGCGGCAGACCTCCACCACATAGACGTGAAACTCACTCAGCGTCATCGCCAGGATCGGCAGCTCGGCGAGGCGGCGGGCCTGTCCGGAGGACTGCCGCAGCTCATCCCCATAGATGTAATGCACATGGGTGAGGTTCTCGCGGCGGCAGACGGGGCAGAGCTCGTCCGTCGGCTCGCCGTGGAACTTCGCTGCACTTTTCAGGTATGGCGATGCGTCGCACACCTCATAGGTGCCGACGCGGCCCGACTGCACTTCACGCAGCAGGGCGCGTCTCCGCAAGGAGAAGTCCACGACCTGACGCTGGGTACGCACGCGCCCGAGGGTACGCGGTCCTGCGGCCGAGGGCGACCTCGGTCACGATCGGTAACCGTCCGATAGACGACCAGCGCTGTGTTCAGGCCCACTTCGCCAGTTTTGTTGCATCCGTTCGGGGTATCGGCTTACCGTTCGATGTATCGGACCGATACATCGGCCGGTTACCGGAAGGAGGCCGGGAGTGCTCGAACTGGCGATCCTGGGTCTCCTGCACGAGTCCCCGATGCACGGCTACGAGTTGCGCAAGCAGCTGACGACCAAGCTGGGGGCGTTCCGCTTCGCGATCAGTTATGGCTCGCTCTACCCGACGCTGCGCCGCCTTCAGGCGGGCGGCTGGATCACCGAGGGTGCGCCGGCGGGTATGCCGGCCAGCACCGAAGAGGTCCCCCTGCTCACCGGCAAGCGGGGCCGCGTGGTCTACACGATCACCGCGGAAGGCAAGGAGCGGTTCCAGGAACTGCTCAGCGCCGCCGGCCCCGAGACCTACGACAGCGAGGCCGGTTTCGGGGTGCACTTCGCGTTCTTCGCACGCACGGACCCCTCGACCAGGCTGCGGATCCTCGAGGGTCGCCGACGTCGCGTCGAGGAGCGCCGCGAGGGCATGCGCGACGTGCTCAGCCGGGCCGCCGAACGGCTCGACTCGTACACGCTCGAACTGCAGCGCCACGGCCTGGATGCCTGCGAGCGCGAGGTTCGCTGGCTCGAAGAGCTCATTGCGAACGAACGCAATGGCACGACCCCTCAGCCGCCTTCGGCACAGGATCCGGAGCGGCCATCGTGAACAACAAGAAGGAGGCATCCGCGATGGGCTCCGTCCGCGTTGCCATCGTCGGTGTCGGCAACTGCGCCTCGTCCCTGATCCAGGGCGTGGAGTACTACCGCACCGCCGACCCGAACGACCGGGTACCGGGTCTGATGCACGTCAAGTTCGGCGACTACCACGTCGGCGACGTCGAGTTCGTGGCGGCGTTCGACGTCGACGCGAAGAAGGTCGGCCAAGATCTCGCCGCGGCCATCAGCGCGAGCGAGAACAACACCATCAAGTTCTGCGACGTCCCGCCCACCGGCGTTACCGTCCAGCGCGGCCCGACGCTCGACGGCATGGGGCAGTACTACCGCGAGATCATCGAGGAGTCCGACGAGCAGCCGATCGACGTGGCTGCCGCCCTGCGTGAGGCGCGGGTCGACGTGGTCGTGTCCTACCTGCCCGTGGGCTCCGAGGAGGCCGACAAGTTCTACGCGCAGGCCGCGATCGACGCCGGCTGCGCCTTCGTGAACGCACTGCCGGTCTTCATCGCCTCCGACCCGGTCTGGGCCCAGAAGTTCACCGACGCCGGCCTGCCGATCGTCGGCGACGACATCAAGAGCCAGGTGGGTGCCACGATCGTGCACCGCGCGCTGGCCAAGCTGTTCGAGGACCGCGGGGTCGAGCTGCTGCGCACCTACCAGCTCAACTTCGGCGGCAACATGGACTTCATGAACATGCTGGAGCGCACGCGCCTGGTCTCGAAGAAGATTTCGAAGACCCAGTCGGTGACGTCGCAGGTCCCGCACGAGATGGTGAAGTCCGACGTGCACATCGGCCCGTCCGACCACGTGCCGTGGCTCGACGACCGCAAGTGGGCGTACATCCGCCTCGAGGGCAAGTCGTTCGGCGACACGCCGCTGAACGCCGAGCTCAAGCTCGAGGTGTGGGACTCGCCCAACTCGGCGGGCGTCATCATCGACGCGCTGCGCGCCGCGAAGATCGCGAAGGACCGCGGCATCGGCGGCCCGATCCTGTCGGCGTCGAGCTACTTCATGAAGTCGCCGCCGGTGCAGTACAGCGACCACGACGCCCACGACTCGGTCGAGAAGTTCATCAAGGGCGAGATCGAGCGCTAGATCATTCGGTACCGCAGAAGGGCCGGTCCGCCTCCGCGGGCCGGCCTTCGCGTTTCTCAGGCGAGGCCGAACTCGCGTTCGATGCGCACGCGGGCCTCGAGTTCCAGCAGGATCTTCTTGCGCCACAGGCCGCCGCCGAAGCCGACCAGTTTGCCGTCCGCGCCGACCACCCGGTGGCAGGGAATGATGACCGGGATCGGATTGCGGTTGCAGGCGGTGCCCACCGCGCGGGCCGCGTCCGGCTCCCCCACGGCGGCCGCGATCTGCCCGTAGGTGCGCATCTCGGCGTAGGGAATGGCGTAGAGCTGCCGCCACACCGCGCGCTCGAACTCCGAGCCGCCGCGCACCGACAACGGCACCGTGAATGCGACGTCCTCGCCGGCGAAATAGCGGGTGAGTTCGTCGGCGGCGCGCGCGAGCACCTCGTCCGAAGGCGAGACCGTCACGTTCGGCGGCACGCCCCCGAATTGGACTCGGCATACGCCGGTCTCGTCGACCGCGATTCCGAGCGCATCGATCGGTGCCCGCACCTCAACCCAACGCACGGTGCCCATTGTGCCCCTTTCGCCGACGACCCGGGTGGCACGGCAGGGTTACCCTGCAGTTGTCGTTGAGGGGAGGCGCGGTGGAGACGATATTCCTCGTCATCGGCGGCGTCGGCGTCGTGGTGCTGGCCGTGTCCGTGCTCATCGGCGACCTCTTCCACTTCGGCCATCCCGATGCCGACGGGCCCTTCTCACTGCCCGCCGTCGCCGGCTTCATCGGCGCCTTCGGCTTCGCCGGCGCGGCGGTGAGCGCGCTCACCGGCTCGGGCGGCCCGCTGGTGCCCGCCGTCGCGGGCCTGGTCGCGGCGGTGCCGACCGCCTGGATCGCCACCCGGCTGGCCCGCATGGCGATGAACATGCGCACCGACGCGACCCCCTCCCAGCGCGACATGATCGGCACCACCGGCGTGGTCGTCACGCCCATCTCGGGCAACGGCTTCGGCGAGGTGCGTATTTCGCTGGGCGGCCAGCCGGTCAAGCTCAGCGCCCGCGCGGACCGGCCCATCCCCCTCGGTGCCCGGGTCCTCGTGGTGGAGACGACCAGCCCCACGAGCGTGATCGTCGAAGAAACCGCCCTGTAAATCGTCGGGAGACCCCCCGTACGTCGTCAGAATCCCCCGGAAAAAAGAAGGAAGCGGATGGATAACGTCCTGCTCGTCGCGATCGGCGGCGCAGTGCTGCTGGTCCTGTTCCTGGTGCTCTTCATCGTCTCGCGCATCAAGGTGGCCGGCCCGAACGAGGCGTTCATCATCACCGGCCGCAAGGGCAAGTCGGTGCAGGCCGTCGACGGCACGCGCTCGACGGACCTGTCCGGGCAGAAGGTCGTCATGGGCGCCTCGGTCTTCGTGGTGCCGATCGTGCAGAGGCTGCAGGTGCTCGACCTGTCCAGCCGCCGCATCCACGTCGAAATCACCGGCGCGGTGAGCAAGCAGGGCATCCGGGCCAACCTGCAGGGCGTCGCGATCGTGAAGGTCGGCGGCACCGAGGACGCCATCCGCGCGGCCGCGCAGCGCTTCCTCAACCAGCAGCAGGGCATCGACCTGTTCACCAGCGAGGTCCTGGCCGGAGCGCTGCGCGCGATCGTCGGCCGGCTGACGATCGAGGAGATCATCCGCGACCGCACGGCGTTCGCCAGCGCGGTCGCCGAGGAGGCCGAGCACTCGCTGACCAACCAGGGCCTGGTGCTGGACACCTTCCAGCTCCAGGACATCTTCGCCGAGGGCTCGTACCTCGCCGATCTGGGCCGGCCCGAGGCCGCCCGGGTGCTGCGCGACGCGGCGATCGCCGAGGCGCACGCGCGCCAGGCCGCCGAGTCCGAGCGGCTCAGGTCCGAGGAGGCGATCGCTGAGGCCAACCGGAACCTGTCCCTCAAGCAGGCCGGGATCCAGGCCGAGATCGACGCGGCGAAGGCGAAGTCGGCGGCCGCCGGCCCGCTCGCCCAGGCCGAGCGCGACCAGGCCATCCTCGCCGAGCAGCAGAAGGTGGCGGAGCGCAACGCCGAGCTCAAGCAGCGCCAGCTCGACACCGAGGTGCGCAAGCCGGCCGACGCCGAGCGGTACCGGGTGGAGCAGGAGGCCGAGGCGGCGAAGAACGCCGCGATCGCCAAGGCCGAGGCGCAGCGGCAGGCGACCATCGCCGCCGCGCAGGCCTCCGCCGAGCAGGCCCGCCTCACCGGTGAGGGCGAGCGGTCCCGCCGCGCCGCGCTCGCCGAGGCCAATGCGATCGAAGGCGCCAAGGAGGGCGAGGCCGAGCAGCGCCGGCGCGTCGCCATCGCCGAGGCGCTGGAGCGCGAAGGCTCGGCCGAGGCGTCGGCGATCCTGGCCCGCGGCCAGGCCGAGGCCGAGGCGATGAGGCTCAAGGCCGACGCCTTCGCCACCTACGGCGAGGCCGCGATCCTCGACCTCCTCGTCCGGGTGATGCCGGACGTGGTCAAGGCGGCCAGCGACCCGATGGGCAACATCGACAAGATGACGGTCATCTCGACCGACGGCGCGTCGTCGCTGACCAAGTCGGTGGCGAACAACGTCGCCCAGGGCCTGCAGCTGGGCACCGATCTGACGGGCATCGACCTGCCCAAGCTGCTGAGCAGGCTGGGCGGCCTGGCCGAGGACACCGAGCCGATCAACGGCCGGCCCGCCGTCGAGGCGCCGAAGTCCTGAACGATGGAGTGATTCCGAGGGCCCGCGCCGCGTGGCGCGGGCCCTCTTCGGCTCGCGGGGGTCGCGCCGCGGTCCGGGCACCGTAGGCTTTTGCCGTGTCCGCAACCCTCGTCGTCCAAGCGCAGGCGCACTTCGTGCGCGCCGTGCTGCGGCAGCGGGGATTCCGCCGGCTGGTCGCCGTACGGATGATCGCCCAGGTCGGCGACGGACTGTTTCAGGGTGGGCTGGCCGGCAGCGTGCTGTTCAACCCCGAGCGGCGCGCCGGGGGGATGGCGATCGCGGCGGGCTTCGCGATTCTGCTGCTGCCGTACTCGCTCATCGGCCCGTACGTCGGGGTCTTCCTGGACCGCTGGCGCCGCCGCTCGATCGTCAACGTCGCCAACCTGATCCGCGCGGTGCTGGTGCTGCCCATCGCGCTGTACGTCTGGCAGGGCAACGAGTCACCGAGAATGCTCGCGCTCGCGCTCGTGGTCATCGGGCTCAACCGGTTCTTCCTGGCCGGGCTGTCCGCCGCCACGCCGCACGTGGTCGCCGACCACATGCTGGTGACCGCCAACTCGTTCGCCGCCACGCTCGGCTCGCTGAGCTTCTCGATCGGCATCGGCGCGGGCGGGGTGCTCATCAAAACGGTCCTGCACACGTCGTATCACGGATATGCGCTGGTCGCCGCGGGTGCCGCCGCCTTCTACCTGGTCTCGGCGCTCGTCGGGCGAGCGTCCTTCGGCCCCGACGAGCTCGGCCCGGACGCCGAGGACCGGCGCGACGGCTCGATCCTCACGGCCCTGAACGAGACCAGCCGCAGCACGGTGGCCGGTGTGCGGCACCTCGTGGCCAGGCGCGGCGCCGCCTACCTGGTGCTCGCGCAGGCGATGTTCCGGCTGCTGTACGGCGTGATCCTGCTCGCCAGCCTGCTGCTCTTCCGCACGGTGTTCAACCACGGCAGCGGAGCGAGCGGCTCCTTCGGTACCATCGCCAATGCTTTTGCCGCGGGCGGCGTCGGCATGCTCATCGCGTCGTTCGTGACGCCTCCGGTCACACGCCGGATCGGCGGCCGGCGCTGGGTGACGATCCTGCTCGCCGCGACCGGTGTGGGTGTTCTCGCCTTCGGGCTACCCTTCGACCCGCTGCTGCTGCTCGGCGCGGTGTTCGTGACCAACCTCGCCGCGCAGGGCATCAAGATCGTGACCGACACGTCGCTGCAGCACGAGTGCGCCGACGAGTTCCGCGGTCGCGTGTTCAGCATCAACGACACCGCCTTCAACGCGGCGCTCGTCGCCGGCATGTACCTCGGCGCGCTCGCCCTGCCCGACAATGGGCGGTCGGCGCCGGTGCTCATCGCGGTCGCGGCCGGATATGTGCTGGCCGCGGCCGGGTATGCGCCGCTGGGCGGCCGCTGGGCCCGCCGGGCCGGCGAAGACACCGCCGGCCCCGGCGGGGCGGTCAAGCCCGCGGCTCAGTAGCTGGTGCTGGTCTTCGTCGCGGTCAGGTTGGTCTGCGACGTGCTCATGGTGAGGTTGTCGCCGTTGCAGGTGTACTTCGCCGGGTTGTCGTCCGCCGTGAACGGCTCGGTCTCGTCGAAGTTGATCGACGGGGCCTTGGTGTTCAGCGTGCCCGTTGCCTGCACGTTGGAGTAGGCGATGCTGCCGCTGGTGGTGGCCACGTTGGAGGTCACCGTCGCGTTCGCGGTGATGGTGATCGGCACCTGTTGCCCCTGAATGGTGGGTTTCGCGGTGAACGTGCTGTCCGCGTACGTCTCGGTCAGCTTGCCGTCCGGCGTGAACTTGAGCGTCGAGCCGTTCTTCGACAGCGTGACCGGCACGTTACCGACGCCATCCATCGCCATCTGCTGCGTATACGTCTTCGTCGTCCACGTCCCGACCAGGCATTCGTCGATCACGGACGATGGCTTCGCGCTCGGCTTCGTGCTCGCCTTGGCGCTGCTGACGGCGGCCGGCCCGGTGGTCGAGTTGGCCTGCGGCGTGTTCTTCTTGTCGTCGCCGCCGCCCTTCTTCACCACGGCCACCACGACGATCGCGACGACCAGGATCACGAGCACGCCGGAGAGCGCCAGGATCGGGGTCAGGAACTTGTTGCGGCTCGACCCGCCGCCGGACGACGAGGCGCCGTAGGTCGCGCCGTAGCTGGTGGGCGGGGCGCTGACCGGGTCGGAGTAGGACGGCGGAGCCGAGTACGACGGTCCAGAGCTGGTGGGGTATCCGGCATAGGGCTGCTGTCCGCCGTACGGTGCGCCGCTATAGGGCGTGCCGCTCGTCGGCTGCTGTGGCGCCTGCGGGACGCCTCGATAGGTGCGGCACTGCGTGCAGTAGCCGTTCGCATCAATGCCCATGCCGCCGCAGTTGGGACACGGCTGCATGTCTGCCTCCAGATATCAGGTAATTCCAGGGTTTCCGGCCCAGGGGGTTGCGGCCGACGAGGAAATTCGTGCTAGCGACGGTAGCCGACCTGGTCTAGGCGCAGAAGCGGCCGAATCGCCACATGCACGACGCATCGAGGTCGGGCTTCCGACAACGAGCAACAAGCTACAAGCCTGTCGCTTTATGTAGTCGTACGATTACGAAATGTCAACACCACCGGAGCCCGGCGACCCGCAGCCGCCGGCCGCACCAGAGCCGGGGGCCCCCGGCGCGGAACGGCCCGAGTCGCCGCGGACCGCCGCGCCGCACTCCGCCCACGAGAATCCGCAGTTCGCGCCGCCTGCCGGGCCGGCACCGGCGCCGGACCCGGTGCCGGCCTCGCCGCCCACCGGCCTGCCCCGATGGCTCGTGCCCGTCGCGGGCGGGACGGCGCTCGCCCTGGCGGTCTGCGCGGTGGTGGCCTATCTGGCGTTCGTCTCGGGCCGCGGGCCGGTCGAGTCCATCGGCGGATCGGTGACCTCCGCGAGCAGCGGCGCCGTGGGCCGGGGCCCGGCGCCCCAGGTCGGCGAGCCACCGACCGCCGGGCCCGCGACCAGCAGCGCGGCCTCCGCGGCAGGGCCGACTGGCGCCCACTCGCCGGCCGCCGGCGGGGTGCCCTGCGACTATGCGTCCGCGGCCCGCGGCGGGGGCGACACGCGCCTCATCGCCACGCCCGCGCCCCAGGCCACGCTGACCGGGCGGCTGTCCGCCACGATCGAGACGAACCTGGGTGCCATCGGGATCCAGTTGTACTCCGACCGGGCCCCCTGCACCGTCAACTCCTTCGTCCACCTGTCCCGCGACGACTTCTACAGCGACACGCCGTGTCACCGGCTGACCACCGAGGGGCTGTACGTGCTGCAATGCGGGGACCCGAGCGGCACCGGGACGGGCACGCCGGGCTACCAGTTCGGGGAGGAGAACCTGCCTACGACGCTGCCGCCGTATCCGCGGGGGACGCTGGCGATGGCCAATGCCGGGCCGGGGACGAACGGATCGCAGTTCTTCGTGGCGTACAAGGACAGCGACATCCCACCCGATTACTCGGTATTCGGCACGGTCACCAGCGGGCTGGACCTGCTCGACCGGATCGCGGCCGCCGGGACGACGACCGGGCGTCCGGACGGGCCGCCCAAGCTCGCCGTGCAGATCAGCGAGATCCGGGTGGCGTGACGCCTTCGGCCTCGGCCCACCGCAGCAGCTCCGCGATCGCCTCGTCGTGCTCGAGCGGGCCCCGCTCCAGGCGCAGCTCCTTGAGGTGACGCCACGCACGGCCGACGATCGGGCCGGGCGGCACCCCGAGCAGCTCCATGATCGCGTTGCCGTCGAGGTCGGGCCGGACCCTCGCGAGGTCCTCCTCGGCGGCGATGCGCGCGATCCGCTCCTCCAGCGCGTCGTAGTCGGCCGCCAGCTGCGCCGCCTTGCGCCGGTTGCGCGTGGTCACGTCCGACCGGGTGAGGCTGTGCAGCCGGGGCAGCAGGGGGCCGGCGTCGGTGACGTAACGGCGCACGGCCGAATCCGTCCATTCCCCCCGGCCGTACCCGTAGAAGCGCAGGTGCAGCGCCACGAGCTCGGCGACGTCGGAGATCAGGTCCTTGGGGAACTTCAGCGCCTTCATCCGCTGCCTGGTCAGCCGGGCACCCACGATCTCGTGGTGGTGGAAGCTGACGCCGCCGTCCGGGCCGATCGCCTTCGTGGCCGGCTTGCCGACATCGTGCATCAGGGCGGCCATGCGCAGCGTGAAGTCGGCGCCCTCGCGCTCGTGGACGATCGCGTTGCGCACGACGATCAGCGTGTGCTCATACACATCCTTGTGCTGGGCGTGTTCGTCGATCTCCAGCTTGAGGCCATTCAGCTCCGGCAGGAACTGCTCGGCCAGGCCGCTGTCGACCAGCAGCCGCAGGCCGGCGACGGGGTCGGCGCCGCACATGAGCTTGACGAACTCGTCGCGAATCCGCTCGGCCGTGATCCGGGACAGGTCGCTCGCCATCCGGGTCATCGCGGAGCGCACCTCCGGCGCCACCGCGAAGCCCAGCTGGCTGACGAACCGGGCGGCGCGCAGCATGCGCAGCGGGTCGTCGGCGAAGGACTCCTCGGGCTTGCCCGGGGTGCGCAGCACGCGATCGGCGAGGTCGGCCAGTCCGCCATACGGATCGGTGAACTCGTGGCCGGGCACCGAAACCGCCATGGCGTTCACCGCGAAGTCGCGCCGGCGCAGGTCCTCGGCGAGGCTGTCGCCGTAGCACACGATCGGGTTGCGGCTGACGCGGTCGTACGCGTCCGCGCGGAACGTCGTGACCTCGATGCGCAGCCCGCGGCGGGCGAGGCCGATCGTGCCGAACTCCTGGCCGGTGGTCCACACCGACTCGGCCCAGCCGTCCACGATCCGCAGCGTCTCCTCGGGCCGGGCATCGGTGGTGAAGTCCAGGTCGTCGCCGAGACGGCCGAGCAGCGCGTCGCGGACCGAACCCCCGACGAGGTGCAGCTCCCGGCCGGCCTTGGCGAACCGGCGGCCGAGCTCGTCGGCGACAGGGGAGACGCGCAGCAGCTCGTGCACCGCACGGCGCTGGGCCTCGGTCAGGGCGCGGGCGGATTCGGACATCGTCATACGCGTGGTCTCGGGCATCGGTCGAACAGCCTATCGCTACGGGGTGAGCAGACACCGAGGGTAGCGGCCGCGTGTGGATCCCGTCGCGCGAAATCCGCCGTGCCTCCGAAGTGTCGGTGGGTGCCACTATGGTCTGTGCTGCGAGCGGAAGCACGGCCGAGTCGAGGTGTGGCGAATGGATCCGGGAACGGACCCGGCACAGCACGGGGGCTGGAACAACGGGCCCACCGTCCAGCGGCGCCCGACCGGCGGCGCCCATCGCGCCCCTGATGAGCCGACCGAGGTGCTGCCGCCGGCCCCCGAGCCGCGCTCGCCCGCACCGCTCCCTGCTGACCTCGGTCAGCCCGTCCGGCTGCACGTCGGCCGGCGGCCGGAGGGCATGACGGTCGACCCGGCCAACGCGCCCACCGTCGCCCTGCCGCTGGTCGCCCCGCGCCCGCAGGTGGTCGTCGACGCGCCGGTCGTGGAGGAGGCCGCCCCGCCGACCGCGGCCGACGACGACAGCACCGGCACCGTCGTGCGCAACAGCAGCACGATGGCGATCCTCAGTCTGGTCAGCCGGGCGACCGGCTTCATACGGACGGCGGCGATCGCGGCGGCCATCGGCGGCCGGCTCGTCGGCGGTGACTACACGCTCGCCAACAACCTGCCCAACCAGGTCTACGAGCTGCTGCTCGGCGGTGTGCTGGCCAGCGTGCTCATCCCGACCCTGGTCCGGGCCCGCAAGGAGGAGTCGGACGGCGGCCAGGCGCACGCCCAGCGGCTGGTCACCCTGGCCGCGGTCGCGCTCGGCGCGGCCACCGTCATCGTCGTGATCGCCGCGCCGCTGATCACCGCCGTCTACACGCTCGGCAGCGACAAGGTGACGGCGGCCGACCGTCACCTGATCACCGTGCTGGCCTACCTGCTGCTGCCGGAGATCTTCTTCTACGGCATGGCCGGCATCTTCGCCGCGATCCTCAACGTGCGTGGCCACTTCGCCGCCCCGATGTGGACGCCGATCCTCAACAACGCCGTCATCATCGTCACAGCCGGCGTGTTCATGCTGGTCCCCGGCGGTAAGCCGCCGACCCCCGAGACGATCAGCCTCACCCAGATACTGGTCCTCGGCCTCGGCACCACGCTCGGCATCATCGTGCAAACTGCCGGTCTGTGGCCCGCGCTGCGCAAGACCGGCTTCCGCTGGAAGTGGCGCTTCGACTTCCGCAAGCTTCACCTGCGCGAGCTGGCCAGGCTCAGTTCCTGGATGCTGCTCTATGTCGGGGTGAATCAGCTCGGCATCACCGTCGTCATGGCCCTGGCCAAGAGCAACGAACTCAACGGCGGCGACGGCCCGGCCGTGTTCAACAACGCCTTCCTGATCTTCATGATGGCCCACGGCATCGCCGCCGTGTCCGTCATCACCGCGATCATGCCGCGCATCTCCGCCGCCGCGGCCGACGGCCGGTTCAGCGACGTGACCGACCGGCTTGCCCAAGGCAGCCGGCTCGCCTCGGTGATCCTCGTCCCCACCGCCGCGATCTACGTGGTTCTCGGCCGCCCGCTCGGCGTGGCGCTGTTCAAAGGGGGCAGCTACGACTACGACCAGGCGATCGCGACGGGCTCGGTGATCGCCGCGGCCGGCCTGGGTCTGGTGCCGTTCGCGCTGAGCCAGTTGCAGACGAGCGTGTTCTACGCGCTGCGCGACACGAAAACGCCGGCCCTGGTCAACATCGGCGGCGTGGCCGTCCGCCTGGCGCTGGACATCGCCTTCTACTTCGTCCTGCCGGTCGCGGTGGTGACGACCTCGCTGATGGTGGGCACAGCCCTCTCCTACGTCGTGGCGCTCATCGTCGGCTACGTGCTCCTGCGCCGCCGCCTGGGCCGCCTGGGCCTGCGCCAGCTGCTGGACACCCTCATCCGTCTCGGGGTGGCGGCGGCCGCCGGCGGCCTGCTCGCGCTGGGGGCCTCGTGGGTGATCGGCCAGATCATCGATCCGGGCAAGCTGCAGGGCATTGTGCAACTGCTGGTCGGCAGCGCGGTGCTGCTGGCCGGATACGCGGCGGGCGCCATGTTCCTGAAGGTCCCGGAGGTCCGGCAGTTCGCGGGCATGGTGCGGTCGCGACTGGGTCGCTGACCGTGTCCCCGCTGCGTGGCCGACCTCGCGCCGTCAGGCCGGGCGCAGGGACTGGCCACCGGCCCGGCCGGCGGGGCCGCTGGGCCGGCGCGGTCCGTGGCGGGGGGACTGCGACGATTCGGTGAAGAGTCGGTTAGAGGCAAATGACGGTGATGTCCTGCATGGGTGATCAATTGGCCTCGCGCAGGGTGGTCCGGAGATGATGACGTGTCGGAGACCGAACTGGCGACAGGTAAGGTCAACCCCGGCGCCGTGCCGAAGCGCTTAGGCTTAGTGACTGCGACTCGCGTTACGACAGACGCCACAGGTCGGCACACGGATCGGAAGGGAGGACGGGTGGCTGAGCTCGACGAAGGGCTTGAGGCTTCGGGGGGCACCCCCCAGGTCCTGACCTTCGGCACCCCATCCGTCGGTGAAATCCTTGCCGAGCGATACCAGCTCGAAGAGCACATCGGCAACGACTCGCTGGGCCGTCAGCTGTATCGCGGCATCGACGTCATCCTGCGCCGCCCAGTGGCGGTGGTCCTGCGCCACCCCGGCGGGGAGAGCGCCAAGGAGATGCTGGCCGCCGCGGTCGCCGCCAGCCGCCTCGTCCATCCGCACCTGGTCGGCGTGTATGACGCGATCGACGAGGGCCACCGTGCCTACGTTGTGCGCGAATGGGTGGACGGCATCGCGCTGCGCGACATCGTCGCGTCCGGGCCGCTGGACGCCGGGCGGTCGGTCGCCATCGCGTGGGCCGTCACCGACGCCGTCGCGGCACTGCACGGGACAGGGATGGCGCACGGCAACGTGCACCCCGGGACCGTCCTGGTCGCGAACGACGGGCGGGTGGTCCTCACCGACGCGCGGGCCGACGACGGGGCGACGCCCGAGGCCGACGTCCGGGCGATCGGCGCGATCGTGTACTGCGCGCTGACCGGGTACTGGCCCCACGCGGAGGCCGGCTCCTACTCGGTGCCCGACGGCGTTCGCGACTCCTCCGGCGCGCTGCAGACGCCGCGGCAGGTGCGTGCCGGCGTTCCGGCAAACCTGGACTCGCTGGTCGCCGACCTGCTCAACGCTGACCTTCCGCTGCCCTCGGCCGAGTCGCTCGCGGGTGAGCTCGCGTCGTTCGGCGGCCTTGAGGAAGAGGAGATGGCGGGCGGGGAGAGCGGGCGCGTCGACTTCGACGCCTTCGACTCCGCGGCCGCGTCCACCGTCCAGCCGAAGCCGGCCGGGCGCAAGCTGGCCATCGGCGTCGTCGGGCTGCTGGTGCTCGCGCTGGCCGGCACGCTGGCCGCGGCGCGGGTGCTTGGCGACCCGGCCATGCCGGAAACGCCGGCCCCCACGACGTCGGGGACGACTGCCTCGCAGCAGGCCCAGCCGCCCGGGCAGCCGACCGAGCTGAAGATCGACCCGAGCAAGGTGCGCATCGTCGACCCCCCGCCGGGCACCCGCTCCGAGGTCAAGGACGCGGGCAACACCGTGGACGGGGATCCCAGCACGGTGTGGAAGACCGAGCGATACAACAAGGCCGACTTCGGCGGCCAGAAGCCGGGCATGGGCGTGTGGATCGACCTCGGCGAGGAGAAGAAGGTCATCTCGGTGCAGGTCGTGCTGCAGACGCCGGGCGCGGACGGCGAGTTGCGCACCGGCACCGCCGACCTCGGCAGCGGCAGCTCGCAGGACGCGGCGACCATGGCGCAATACACGGTGGTCGGCGAGCCGCGGCAGGGCATGAGCGCCACGACTCTCTTCAACGGGCCGGAGCAGAAGACGCGCTACCTGCTCGTGTGGATCACGAAACTGCCGAAGGACAACACCGGCAAATACCGGGTGGCTATCGGAGAGATAACCGTCCGCGTGCAGTGACCCCGCGGACCGGCGCTGGTCGATAGGGTGCGTGCCGTGGACGTTGCCGAGCCGGGCGCGCGCGAGGTGCGCGACGACGCATGGCTGCTGCGCGCCCACGCCACGGGCGATCCGAACGCGTTCGCCGAACTGGTGCGGCGCCATCGAGACCGGCTGTGGGCCGTCGCCCTGCGCACGCTCGGCGATCGCGAGGAGGCCGCCGACGCCCTGCAGGACGCGCTGCTGTCGGCGTTCCGGGCGGCGGGCGGCTTCCGGGGCGACTCGGCCGTCACCACCTGGCTGCATCGGATCGTGGTGAACGCCTGCCTGGACCGCATCCGGCGGCGGCAGGCCCGCCCGACGGTACCGCTGCCCGAGACCGACGTCACACCGGCGCCGGCCACCGACCGCGACACCGCGATGGACGTACGGCAGGCGCTGCGACAGATCCCGGCCGACCAGCGCGCCGCGCTTGTCCTGGTCGACGTGCAGGGCTACGGGGTCGCCGAGGCGGCGGTGATACTCGGCGTCGCGGAGGGCACCATCAAGAGCAGGTGCGCGCGCGGCCGGGCCCGCCTGGCGGTGCTCCTCGGCCATCTACGGAACCCGGTCGACGGCGGCCGCGTCCCATCTGACGTCCGGCCATCTGAGGTCCGGGCCGCTGCCGAGGTCCGGGCCGAAGCAGCGACCGATGTCGCCGGCGACGTCCCATCCGCGTCCGGAAAGGAGGGTGGCGCGTGACGGCCTTCTCCGAAGCCGACCTCGACCGGCTCGCCGACTTCGTCGGCGGGGCGCTTGACGGCACCCCGGAGGCGGACGACGTACGCCACCTGGTGAGCACCGACACGAGCTGGGCCGAGGCGTACGCGATGCTCGTGACCGCCGACGCCGCCATGCGCGACGAGCTGCACGCGCTGGGCGCCGAAGCTCCGGCGGTACCGCTGGACGTGCAACAGCGGCTGGACGCGGCCCTGGCCGGGGCGAGCACCGCGCCCCCGGCGGACGCCCCGGTGGTTGATCTGGCCCGGGCGCGGGAGGCGCGCAGACGGCGCCGGGCACGCTGGACCATCGGGCTCGCCACGGCGGCCGCGGTGATCGTCTGCGGCGGCGTGGGTGTGCAGGCGATCCGGACGGGCACCGCGAGCCTGGACAGCACCACGTCGGCGGTGCCGGACCGCGCCGACGCGCCCGACGGCGGCCAGACCCGATCGAGCTCCGGGGCGGGCGGCTACATGGCCGGCAACTCGCCCGTGATCAGCAGCGGCCGGGACTATGGGCGCGGCCAGCTCGGCCAGCTCGCAGGCGGCCAGCCCGGCCCCGACGTACGCAATAGCGGCAAAAGCGACGTGCGGGGCGAGGGCGCCGCCGGCACCGCGTCGATCGAGGCAGGCGCGCCTACGGGCGTGCCGAGCCCGCTGGCCCGGCTGAGCGCGCCCGCCGCCCGGGCCGCCTGCCTCACCGCGATCACCAAGGAATACGGTGGTCAGGTGTCGCTGGTCGACTACGCCGCGTTCGAGGGCCAGGCAGCGCTCGTGGTCGTCGTCGACGGCACACGGGTCGGGGGCGGCAAGCGGCTGATCGTCGTGGTCGGGCCCGACTGCGGCGTCGGGGGCGCCATCGCCGACGAGCGGTATCGGACCACCGCCCCGTAGCGGTGATGTGGCACACGAGTCACAGCCCAACGGGAATGGCCGCTTCGTAGGATGACGTTTTGCTGGCACTGGCTGAAATTCGAGGAGTGACCGTGGACGAGGTCCGCAACCTGATCATCGTGGGATCCGGTCCCGCCGGGTATACGGCTGCGGTCTATGCCGCCCGTGCCAACCTCAAGCCGCTGGTGATCGAGGGGGTCACCTCCGGTGGGGCCCTGGTGACCACCACCGAGGTGGAAAACTTCCCAGGTTTCCCGGACGGCATCAACGGGCCCGAGCTCATGGACAGCATGCGCAAGCAGGCGGAGCGCTTCGGCGCCGAGTTCATCACCGACGACGCGACCCGCGTGGCCCTGGAGGGCCCGGTGAAGAGCGTGTGGGTCGGCGAGACCGAGTATCGCGCCAAGGCCGTCATCCTGGCCACCGGCTCGGCCTGGCGCCCGCTGCAGGTCCCTGGCGAGCAGGAGCTGCTCGGCCGCGGCGTGTCCTCCTGCGCGACCTGTGACGGCTTCTTCTTCCGCAACGAGCGGATCGTCGTGGTCGGTGGCGGCGACTCCGCCATGGAGGAGGCGACCTTCCTCACCCGGTTCGCCACCAAGGTCACCATCATCCACCGCCGCGACGAGTTCCGGGCCAGCAAGATCATGGCCGAACGCGCGCTGGCGAACGAGAAAATCGAAGTCCTCTGGAACAGCGTCGTCACGGAGGTCGTGGACGGCGGCGGCCGCGTCGGCGGCGTGCGGGTCAAGAACGTCGTCAGCGGTGAGGAGACCGAACTTCCGGTGGCCGGCGTGTTCGTGGCGATCGGCCATGACCCGCGCAGCGAGCTGTTCCGTAGTCAGGTGGAACTCGACGACGAGGGCTACGTGAAGGTGGCCGCGCCGAGCACCCGCACCAACATCGAGGGCGTGTTCGCCGCAGGCGATGTCGTCGACCACACGTACCGGCAGGCGATCACCGCCGCCGGCACCGGTTGCGCCGCGGCCCTCGACGCCGAGCGGTTCATCGCGGCGCTGTAAGCAGCGGTTATCGAAAGCTTGAGAGAAGGAGAGCGCATGGGAGCCATCCAGCCCGTCAGCGACAAGACTTTCGAGGTCGATGTCCTCAAATCGGATATTCCGGTTCTGGTGGATTTCTGGGCGGAATGGTGCCAGCCGTGCCGCAAGATCGAGACCATGTTGAACGAGATCGCCGCCGGCGAGCTCGCCGACAAGGTGAAGATCGTCAAGGTCGACATCGACAGCAACCCCGAGACCGCGCGTGCCTACCAGGTCCTCTCGGTGCCCACACTGACCGTGTTCAAGGGCGGCGAGCCGTTCCGGTCGGTCGTCGGGGCCAACCCCAAGAGCGCGCTGGTACGTCTGATCGAGTCAGCGCTCGACCCGGCCTGAGCGCTCGCCCGGACGCACGCCCCGTCTCCCGAAGCTCGCGGAGGCGGGGCGATTCGTTGGTGTGGGTCGCGCCTGCCTGGGCAGGGGCGCTGTCGGTGTTTCGGCTCGGCCCGCCTTGCTTTGGGCGCGCCGGTGGGGTCGCGGGAGAGTACGCTGCCTCGCGGGCGTGGCGCCGCCTGGGTAATTCGCCCCATTACGGCGTGCTCGGCCGGGCACGTACGATTTCCGTCGCGGGGCCACAGGCTTTTCAGGAGGACCATATGCGGGCAATCCGGCGCGGGGCGCGGGGAGCGGCGGTAGCCGAGATCCGCGGCATTCTTGTCGTGCTGGAGCTGCTGGAGGACCTCCTGCCCTCGGATCCGACCGCGGGCTACCCCGAGTACGACGCGGACGTCGAGCGGGCCGTGCGCGCCTTCCAGCAGAGCCGCGGCCTGACCGTCGACGGCGAGGTGAGCGACGAGACCTGGCGGGCGCTCGACGCGGCCCGGTGGCGGCTCGGTCAGCGCGCGCTCTTCCACACCGTCGCCGACCCCTACATCGGCGACGACGTGCGTCAGCTGCAGGAACGCCTCCTCGAGATGGGGTACAACCCCGGCCGCGCCGACGGCATCTACGGCGGGCTCACCGCGCACGCCGTCGCCCAGTTCCAGCGCGAGGTCGGACTGCGCCCCGACGGCGAATGCGGGCCGGCCACTGTCGGCGCGCTGCGCCGGCTCGGCCGCAAGGTCATCGGCGGGCGTCCGCAGCTCCTTCGCGAGGCCGAGGCATTCCGCGAGTCCGGCCCGACGCTGCTCGGCAAGCGCATCGTGATCGACCCCGGCCACGGCGGCCCTGAGGCCGGCCACGTGGTCCCTGACGGCCCGCTCCGGTGGGTGGAGGCCGACCTCGTGTACGACCTTGCGGCCCGCCTGGAGGGCCGCCTGGCGGCCGCGGGGATGCGGGTGAACCTCACCAGGGGCCCGCAGCCCGTCAACGTCCTGAGCGATCGTGACCGGGTGCAGCTCGCCAACGATCTCGGCGCCGACCTCCTCATCTCCATCCACCTCGACGGGCATCGCAGCCCGGCCGCGGACGGCGTGGCCACATACCACTACGGGTCCGTCACCGGCCCGACCTCGGTCGTCGGCGAGCGCCTCGCCGGGCTCGTCCAGCGCGAGATCGTGGTGCGCACCGGGCTGCGGGACTGCCACACGCACGCGAAGACGTGGGAGCTGCTGCGGCTCACCAAGATGCCGGCGGTGCGGGTCGACGTCGGCTACCTGACCTCGCCCTCCGACCGGCAGCAGCTCATCGACCCGGCGTTTCGCGACCGGGTCGTGGAGGCCATCATGGCCGCGGTGCAGCGGATGTATCTGCCGGTCGAGGCGGACGTGCCGACGGGCTCGATCGACGTCAGCCTCC
The DNA here is from genome assembly GCF_040300025.1 of Dactylosporangium sp. NPDC000555. Taxonomy (NCBI): domain Bacteria; kingdom Bacillati; phylum Actinomycetota; class Actinomycetes; order Micromonosporales; family Micromonosporaceae; genus Dactylosporangium; species Dactylosporangium sp. NPDC000555. The sequence continues at coordinate 146,934 of NZ_JBEPDB010000008.1, forward strand.
TGCGGGCACTGACGACTTCGTCCCCGGCACCCACCGCCTGATCCGGTTTTACGGTGGCGCGACCTCTACGGTGACGCCGCCCGCGCGCCTCAGCTCGAGGTCATCTCGCGCGTTGCCGGACGAACCGGGAGAACCGGGCGGAGCAGCGACTCCGGACTCATCGAGCCGAGGAGCTTCTCGAGCGCGTACTCGACGTCGGACTTCCACGACAGGGCCGTGCGCAGTTCGAGACGCAGCCGCGGATAGCGGGGGTGCGGCCGCACCGTCTTGAAGCCGATCGACAAGAAGAAGTCGGCCGGCGCCAGGCAGCCGCGCTCGTTGCGGCCCGCCTCGTCGACCTCGCCGAACTTCGCGTCGCCAAAAGCCTCGATCGCCTTCACGCCGCGCTTGGTGAGGTCGCGGGCGACGCCCTGGACGAGCATCCGGCCGAGCCCGCCGTCGGCGAACGGCTGGACGACGTGTGCCGTCATCAGCAGTACCGCGTCAGGGGAAACCGGCGAGGTCGGGAATGCCATGCTGCGCGGCACATACGCCGGCGGGGCGAACATCACGAAACCGGCCGGCATGCCGTCGACGTAGACGAGCTTGCCGCACGAGCCCCACTCGAGCAGCGTCTGCGAGACCCAGGCCTCCTTCTCCAGGCCCGGATCGCCGTTGGCGCAGGCGCGGTCGGCCGCGACCGGGTCGAGTTCCCAGAACACGCATTCGCGGCACGATCGAGGAAGATCCTCGAGAGTGTCGAGCGTCAGACTGACGAGACGTCGCGACATTGGCCCATCTCCACCGCACCTGGCATTAGCTCGTCATGATGGTACGCACTCACGATCCACTGCGGGAGCCCATCCGCCTACAGCTCCTCGCGCCGGGGATCCCGCACCGTGTGTGCCCGTTCCTTTCTACCCCCGGGATTCGTTCTACCCGTGGCGCCCGGGTTCATCCCGCGGCTCTTTCGAAACGTCGTCGGGCGCGGCGCCGTTGCCCGCGGCCGGCTCCGGGACCACGACGTCGTTGTTCTCCTCGGCGGCCGCGGCCGGCTCGAGCGCGTCGTCGCGTTTGCGCGTGGCGAGCGTCGTCGGCGCGGTCCAGTTGATGCGCGGCGGCTCGGCGAGCGGTTGGCCGCCGAACTCGGCGAGCCACGCCGCGACCATCGCCAGGTTTTCGCGCCAGCGCTCCTCGGGGATCGGCGGGAGGATGTCGTCCCACAGCGCGAGGAATGTGCCCTGGAGCTGAAGCCGCCCGTGTGGCCGGGCGAGGAACCACACGTGCAGGTGCGCGGCGCCGTCGCCCCACCGGTTCACGTGGACCCGGGCGACCCCGTCGAGCGAGCGGATCGCGCGCTCGAGCCGGACCGTCATCACGCCGAGCTCGGCGGCGAGCATGTTCGGCAGGTCGCCGAGGTCGAGGTGCGAACGGGACTCGAGGATCAGCACGGCCGGCAGGCCCGTGGGGCGATCGAGCGCGCGGACCCGCCAGCGGTCGCTCACCCAAATGTAGGCCTCATCGGGCGCCGCGCATGCCCGGCACTCCGCAGGGTTGTCGCCGTGGCGCGGCGGCTCGACCGGCACGGGCTCGAGGAGGCGCTTGACTCGGAGGTCGCCCTCGAAGGGGAACGTCGGCCAGTACGTAAAGGCCGGCAACGGCTGCGGCGACCGCTGGGCCGACGCGTGCGCGGGATTGGTGGGCGTCCCGGGCGCGGCCGGGCTTGCTGGCATCTCAGGCACGAAGCCGACCCTAGCCGAATCGGGGCCTGGTGTCCGCACCCTGTGGACAGCCGACGCCACATCGGGAGTTATCCACAGGCTGAACGATGTCGCCCGTCGGCGACTGACTCCCCGGCGCTCGGCCTGGGCCTGCGTTCATCCACAGGGGCGCGGTCAATGTAGCGCGTGGTTTCACGTGAAACGAGAGAGCCTGTGGATAACTCCTGTGGACAAAATTGCGTGAGAGCCATTCTCTCAAGATTCGCATCTGCCCGGACTTTCGCTCCCGCGAGTTCCGAACGGCCCGTTTTGGGCGTTTAGAGCTCGGCGGGGTGACCGGAACCCACTGCGCCGCGATAGCCGGCATCCTGGACGCTCTTGGCAAACGTCGAGGGCCGAACCCGTCTCGGGTCCGGCCCTCGATTCGCAGTCGATCGTCGCTATTGCTCGCGCTGACCGGCCGAGGGCTCGTCGGGCACGCCGATGATGCCGACGATCCGCTCAAGATCGTCGACCGTCGCGAACTCGATCGTGATGCGGCCCTTGCGACGGCCGATGTCGACCTTGACTCGGGTGTCGAACCGGTCCGCGAGGCGGTCGGCGAGATCGGACAACGCCGGCGCGTGCGGCTTCGGACGCCGCTGCGGGGAGGTCTGCTTCTTGGTCGAGCCGCCCTCCGAGATCGCGAGCGAGACGAGCTCCTCGGTGGCGCGCACCGACAGGCCCTCCGCCACGATCCGGGTCGCCAGCGACTCCTGCTCCTCTGAGTCGTCGAGGCCGAGCAGCGCCCGGGCGTGGCCCGCGGAGAGGACGCCGGCCGCGACCCGGCGCTGGACCGGGGCCGGGAGGTTCAGCAGGCGGATCGTGTTCGAGATCTGGGGCCGGCTGCGGCCGATACGCTTGGCGAGATCCTCGTGGGTCGCGCCGAACTCGTCGAGCAGCTGCTGGTATGCGGCTGCCTCCTCGAGCGGGTTCAGGTTGGCCCGGTGGATGTTCTCCAGGAGCGCGTCGCGGAGCATCGCATCGTCGCGCGTCTCGCGGACGATCGCCGGGATGACCTCCCTGCCGAGCGCCTGGGCCGCCCGCCAGCGGCGCTCGCCCATCACGAGCTCGTACTGCTTCTCGCCATCCCCCTCGCGCAGCTCGCGTACGACGATGGGCTGGAGGAAGCCGACCTCCTGGATCGAGGTCTTCAGTTCCTCGATCGCCTCATCGTCGAAGACCTGCCGCGGCTGCTTGGGGTTCGGGATGATCGCGCTGACCGGGATCTCGGCGAAGCGGGCGCCCGGCACCGGGGCGAGCGTCTCGACCGTCGGCTCGACGGCGACGACGCCGTTCGGGACCACCTGTACGGGCGGCGTTGCGAGCGCGGTCGCGGTCGCGGCGCCGGTCGCGTCATCGACCGGCGCGGCGGCGGTGGGAATGAGGGCACCGAGCCCCCGCCCGAGACCTCCACGTCGGTTGGACTTCATGCGACCCCTCCCACCCGCGCACCCTGTGCGCCACGCAGCGCGATCTCCCGCGCCGCCTCAAAATAGCTGATCGCACCCCGGGAGCCTGGATCGTACGTCATGACCGACTGGCTGTAGCTCGGCGCCTCGGACACCCGCACGTTACGAGGGATGACGGCGTTCAGGCACTTCTCCCCGAAGTGGTTGCGCACATCCTGCTCGACGAGGTCGGCCAGGCGCGTGCGCCGGTCGTACATCGTCAGGAGCACGGTCGTGATGTCGAGCATCGGGTTGAGGTGGGACCGGACCAGCTCAATGTTGTTCGTGAGTGCCTGCACGCCCTCGAGCGCGTAGTACTCGCACTGGATCGGGATGAGGACCTCTTCGGCGGCCACGAGCGCGTTGACCGTCAGGAGGCCGAGCGACGGCGGGCAGTCGATGAAGATGTAGTCGTAGTTGTTGCCGCCCGCCTCGATGGCGCGCTTGAGCCGCGACTCGCGGGCGACGACCGAGACGAGCTCGATCTCCGCCCCGGCGAGGTCGATCGTCGCCGGTACGGCCCACAGGTTCGGGATGCCCTCGACCTGTTGGGTTACCGCGTTGAGCGGGGCGCCATCGATCAGGCAGTCGTACACGTCCGGGACGCCGGAATGGTGGGGAACGTTGAGTCCGGTGGAGGCGTTGCCCTGCGGGTCGAGGTCGATCACCAAGACGCGGTTGCCGTGTAGCGCAAGGGCGACGGCGATGTTCACCGCGGTGGTCGTCTTGCCCACGCCGCCCTTCTGATTGGCCACACACATCGTGCGGCGCCGTGGTGGACGGGGCATCGTTATCTCCCCGCTCGGGTTGAGAATCTCCACGGCGCGCTTTGCCTCCTGTGCCAGCGGGGGATCTTCAGTTTCACGTGAAACGTACGCGTCAGTCATGGCGCCCTCGGTATCCGCGGTGACGACGGACGGGTGCGGCCGGGGGGAGGGTGGGTTCCGTCGTCCGGACCTCACCTCGGCCGGAGAAGCGTCGACCGTTGGCGATACTCCCCGGCCGTAAAGCGTACCGGTTGATGATCGCTCGGAGGGTGCGGCGACGTTAAACTCTACCGTGCCCCCGCGTGTCGGCTCGAGCTCGCGCCCGGCCTGGGGAACGCGTCCCGGCTCGAGTTGCACTGGTTCGAGTTGCCCCGGCTTCGGCCCTCGTGTCGGCTCGACGGGCCTCGGCGCCTCGACGTCGTCGGCACGCGGCTGCGGCACCGCTCGTCCGGCGGGGCGGACGCCCCAGCCCTCAATCCCCGTTTCACGTGAAACATGACCGTCTGCATCGCCGTAGCCTGGACTATCACCGCTGTCGCGCACCATGTCAGTCCCGTCCCGCTCGGAAAGATGTGCACCCTCGGCCGCCTCGTCCGCCGGACGCGATGGAGCGGTCTCCGGTGCCGGCGCGCTCGGAGGGCCGGAGTCCGGTGTACCTGAGGTCTGGGTACCCGAACCGGGTCCGCCGGAAGCCCGCCGGTCGGAGCTCAGCCCGTCGAGACCCGTCCCGTCGGTACCGAATCCGTCTTCACTCGCTCTCTTGGAGCGCGTTCCGCTCGGATCCGTTCCGTCCAGGCCGGCCTTCTCAGGGCCCGTTCCGTCGGACAGAAGAGTGGCGCTGGGCCAGCCTACGGCGCTTCGCCTGGCGGAGCCATGACTGACCGGCGCGTCGTTGGGCTTGTCACCCCGACCGGTGCGCCAAAAGACCAGAAATCCGTCAACTCGGCGGAGCGGGCCGCCGAGTTGCTGTGTCGGTGACACCGGCCAACCGATGCCGACCGCCCTGCCGTCCCCCATGAGTGCCTCCGCGTTCCCCCTTGCCCGGGGCCGCGGTTCGCCCCCGGGTCACCGGCCGCGACGCCCCCCGGACTGCTTCTTGGGGCGCGCGACTTCCCGCTCGCGCACGATCTCGACCACGGTGGTGGGCTCGGCGAGGAGGGCATCCCCACACGTGCGCACCGAAGGAGTCCCCGCACCGAGCCGGACGAGCGCCTCCGCGTGCTCGGCGATCTCGGCCGAGGCGGAGGCACCCTTCATCGCGAGCAGCCGGCCACCCAAGGCGGTGAGGGGGAGACACCAACCGGCGAGCCGATCGAGCGGAGCGACTGCCCGGGCGGTGACGACGTCGGCGAGCGGGAGCTTGCCGACACACTCCTCGGCCCGGGCGCGGACCACCGTGGTCCGGTCGAGCCCGAGGGTCGTCACCGCTTCGGCAAGGAATGCGGTACGTCGTGCGAGCGGCTCGACCAGGGTGACGGACAGGTCGGGACGAGCCACTGCCAGCACCATACCGGGCAGACCGGCCCCGGATCCGACGTCGATGACCGTGGCACCCGACGGGATGAGATCGGCGACAACGGCGCAGTTGAGGAGGTGGCGTTCCCAGATGCGCGGGGCCTCTCGGGGGCCAATGAGGCCGCGCACGACGCCATCGGTCACGAGGAGCTCCGCGAACCGGTGCGCCACGGGGAGACGATCGCCGAAGACCTTCTCCGCGACGGGGAGGATTTCGCTGGGCACTGCACCGTCCATGACGTCAAGCAAACCATGCTCCGCCGCGACCTCCCGGACGCGGGTCGGAGGGCTATCAAGCCGCCCGTGCGTGTTTCACGTGAAACAGCGGGCGACTGTCCACGTTTCGGGCGGGGCTTGTTGCCCTGGACGCCTCCCGGCCCTCCAACGCCGCTGGGGCCGACCCGCCAGACGTGCGGGTACAGCGTCTGCGTGGAGGTTCATGCTCCACGACTCGCCCGCCGACCGTCTGTACGCCCGCCTGTGGTTTCAGTCAGAGCAGATGCCGATCAAGGCGATCGCGCGGCGGTTGCATCTGTCGCGCAACACGGTGCGCAACGCGGTGCGGTCGGTGCAGCCACCGAAGTATGCGCGGGCGCCACGCGGGTCGATCGTTGATGCGGTCGAATCGCAGATCCGGTCGCTGCTCAAGGAGTTCCCGGACATGCCGGCGACGGTGATCGCCGAGCGGATCGGGTGGACCCGGTCGTTGACGGTGCTCAAGGAACGGGTCGCGGCGCTGCGGCCGGTGTATGGGCCGGGTGAGCGGGCGCAGTGCGATCTGTGGTTCCCGCCGGTGCGGGTGCCGTTGGGGTTCGGGCAGGCGGACTCGCCGCCGGTGCCGGTGATGGTGTCGGGGTATTCGCGGTGGCTGAGCGCGGTGGTGATCCCGACCCGCAACACGGCGGATCTGGTCCTGGGGCAGTGGGCGGTGATCCGCCAGCTCGGGGCGGTGCCCAAGGAACTGGTCTGGGACAACGAGTCCGGAGTGGGCCGCTTCGGCGGTGGATCGCCGAAGCTGACTGCCGGGTTCACCGCGCTGCGCGGAATGCTGGGCACCCGGATACGGATTCTGCGGCCGCGGGATCCGGAGTCGAAGGGCCTCGTTGAGCGGGCCAACGGCTTCCTGGAGACGTCGTTCCTGCCCGGGCGGCACTTCACCGGC